>VBKQ01000431.1 GCA_005879505.1 Deltaproteobacteria bacterium | reverse complement strand
TTCGTGCAGGCGGGCACACGGCCTCCCATCGACCTGTCGCAGGCGGAGTCGGACTACGCCTTCGCGGAGGTGGCGGTCGTCAATGCGGTCAACGCGTACGAGCGATCCAAGGTGCTCTTGAACCAGGCCATGGGTCTGGAGGCGCCCATCGACTATGACGTCGCCAGCGACGGGCTCCCGCCGCAGGCCGACGAAGACGGCTCGTTCGAACCACTCCTCCAGAAGGCGCTGGCGGCGCGGCCGGAGATCGCCTCCGCGACGGAGCAGGTCAAGGCGCAGCAGCTCCTGATCCGGTCCGCACGCGGTTCTTATGCTCCCTCGATCGCCCTTCAAGGGTCGTTCGTCCAAGCCTCGGAGGCCGGCTCGAACTACTCGGGCTGGAACGTCGCCGGGGGAGTCACGCTCACCTGGAACCTGTTCCAGGGCGGGCTGACGAATGGACGGGTGCATGAGGCGGAGGGCAATCTCGCCTTTGCCGCCGCGCAGCTCGACGTGCTACGGCAGCAAGTGCGCGTCGACGTGGACCAGGCGCTCCTGGCCATTCGCGCGGCAAAAGCAGCGCTCGCCTCGGCGAGAAGGGCGCTGCTCGCCGCGCGCCAGCGCTTGTCGCTCGCGGAAGGGCGCTATCAGAACGGGTCCGGCAGCGTGATCGAGCTGGGCGACGCGCAGATCGCGGCATCGAACGCGGCGGCGCAAGTGGTCCAGACGGACTTCCAGCTCGCCACGGCGCGCGCCCAGCTGCTCTTCGCGCTCGGTCATGCGTAGAGAGCGCATCTCATGCGCTCGCCCATACCAAGGTGTAATTGGAACTCCGGCCGCGAAGGGCGATGATAGGCGTAGCGAAAGATTCCGCTTGGCCAAGAATCCCTTCATATCCGTCGTCGACGACGATGACTCGGTCCGCGAGGCCCTCGGGGCCTTGCTCAGGGCCCTCGAGTTCGAAGTGGGGCTCTTCGCCTCCGCCCTGGAGTTCTTGAGATCGGATCGGGTGCGCAAGACCGACTGCCTGATCCTCGACGTCCGCATGCCGGGGATGAGCGGGGTCGAGCTGCAACGCCGCCTGGTGGAGACCTATCGGGACGTGCCGGTCATCTTCATCACGGCGCATGGAGATGAGGAGCGGCGGGCGAGAGCCCTGAAGGGCGGAGCAGTGGACTATCTGCTCAAGCCCTTCAGCGAGGAATCCTTGATGAACGCGGTGCGGACGGCTCTGAGCGAAAAATGACTGTGTCGAATCGCCGTAAAGCGCATCTCTACGAGGCCTGCGGCGCCCGCGGGAACTTGTCGAGGATCGCCGTGACCGTCTTCCAAAGGTCTTGCTCGTACTGCGCCTCGTTGTCGGAGACGTTCGCCACTCCCTGCCCGCGCCAGAGCAGCTCCTTGGTGTTGGAATCGATCACGTCGACGATCACGGTGCCCTGCGTGTATTGCGTGACCGTCGGTTGCTCATACGGCCCGAAGCCCCACCAGCGCGGATAGTACGGATACCCATAGTCCCAGTAGGTGACGTCGAGCTTGTCCTTCGTCGATGCGTAGTACGCGACCTTGAAGTCCGGGCTGCTGTCGGAAAGGGCGTAGCCGCGATTTTCGAATCCCTTGACGAGGTCGGCGCGCAAGGCGCGGTTCGAGATCGAGTTCACCAGCATTGGATCGTTCGTCGACTGGGCGCTCGGGGATTGCGGGTTGGCGTGCTGCATGATGCTGAACGTCCGCAGCGCCGACAGATTTGCATCGGGGCTCGTCGCAGTACGCACGTCGACGGACGCGCAAGCGGCGACCGCAAGGATCGCTGCGGGGATGGCCAGCGGGCGATAGATCTTCATCGGTTCCTCCAATCGAAGGCCGTCCGAAGGCGGACGGCGAGGACAGCATCAAGTGCAGGCGGCGTGCCATCTCCAATCCAATTGCGTGATGCCCCGTTGGCCGTGTCCTGATCGATTCGGCGACGCTTCGCGGCGCCAATTGGACACCCCTGTCGGGCGCCAGGACAGCGGGATCACGACGCGGGACCCGTGTGGTGGACCTGGGCCGCGACCGGCCTGTCCGTGATCTGGGTCGATTGCGGGGGGATCTGCGTCGCCTGCAGCGTCCACTCCATGCCGATGAGCGCACGCAAGGTGAACGCGGCGGCAACGGCCCAGAGCAGAATAAACCCGACTGGAACTCCCCATTCGCGAAGACGGTTCATCATGACTTCCTCCTTGTTTGCGCTGTGTAGAGTAGCGGCGCGGCGGGACGGATCGACGCTGTCCGACCGGAGGCACTTCCCGGAATACCAGTGGCCTCCGTTCGCAAACCAGTTGCATCCGGTCTGCGTGCGCCTCGGGCCCTCGCCGGTGGCGCGGAACCGGTCGGCGAACGGGCGCGTCTCGTCCCCGCGATCCGGCCGTCTGTCCGATCCCAAGGCCGGGCGCGATCGCGGTTGGTACCCTTCTCAGTGTCGAGAATGGAGAGCCAGATGAAGAACGCAGCTGTCGGAATGATCACCCTGGTCGCGACGGCGTTGCTCCTGGTCGCGGGCGCGTCTCGAGAGCGCGAGGCGTTCGCGCAGTCCAGCGCGGGGCCGATCGATGCTCCGTCAGTCGGAAGCCCACAGAAGGCACCCGCCGCGCAGTCCGCGTCGATCGAAGGCTCGCCGGCCTCGCCGCCGCAAGCCGGAACCGCCTTGCCAGGTTCCGAGCCCACGAGCCACGGCCCGGCCGTCGCGGCGGCACCGTCTGTCCCGCCACCACCCACCGTCCCGCCACCGCCCGGCGGTCGAGCAGCTTACCTGCAGCAATTGGTCGCGGAGGCCCGCCAGCAGAACGAGCAGCTCTCGGAGATCCACGACCAGCTCGCGGCGCAGCAAGAGCAAGCGGCGGAAGCAGACTCGGAGCGGCAGGCCGCGGCGGAAGAGCAGAGCGCCCAACATGCTGCGACGCTGCGCGCGCTCGACACCCTCCGCCGCGCTGAAGCGAGGCTCGCCTTCGGTAACTCGGATGGCGTCGACGACGAGCTCGCCAACGCCAGCACGGCGCTCTGGGGACGCACCCGCCTCGACGTGGATGCGGCTCGCGAAGCGCTCGCGAACGAGGATCTCTTCCTGGCGCGGGAGTATCTCGCTGCCGCTCTAGCTGAGAGGCGGCGACCCTTGTACTGACGCTGATCGATTCGCGACGGGTCGCGACGCGGACTGTCGGACCGTTCGACAACGCTCGCTCCTGATCGCATGCGCTGCACGAACGGCCCCTCTCATGCAGACGTTGGCGCGCCGGTTGCAACTGGGGTCAACCTGCCCGTGGGGCTGTGGGAGACGATGATGAGGTCAT
>VBKQ01000107.1 GCA_005879505.1 Deltaproteobacteria bacterium | reverse complement strand
CCGCCGCCACGGTCGTGTGCGGATGCGCGGTCAGCTCGTTGTCGACGTTCTTCGCTTTGACGGCAAAGATGAGCCCGCCGCCCAGCATCGCCACCGAGGCGCCGGCGAGCGAGTAGGTCCATGTGCGCCGGGAGGAGGAAGGTTCCGCCCGGGCGGCGACCGCAGTGGCGGTCGGCGCCGGCAGCGCAGATGCTGGAGCTGCGGCCGGCGTGGGCTGCGATACCGCGGGCGCGGCTACGGGCTGCGAAGGTGGGATCTGCGCCGGCGGAAGCGCCGCCGCCGCCCCTGCCGGAGGGACCGGGGTGGAGGCAGCCGGCTGGCGCGGTGCGGGCGCAACCATGGACGGCGGGGGAGGTGGGGCTTGAGGGGCCTGTGCGGCGACTTCCGCGGGCGGCTCGCGAATTCCGTTGGGAGGGGCCTCGCGGGTCTTTCTCTCCTTCGCCAGCAGCTCGTCGATCTCCTTCAGCGCCTTCTTCACCGCCGCTCTAGTCTGCGAGTCGGGGTTCTCGCGCAGATATGCCCGGTAGAACTGCTTGGCCTTCTCGTACAGCCCGGCGCCGCGATACGACTGAGCGATGTTGAAGAGCAGCGCCGGGAGCGGGCGCAGGCGGTAGACGATGATGTACTCCTCGGCAGCCTTCTCGAACTCGCCGAGATCGTAGTGGACCTTCGCCCTGGCGGCGTGCTGCCGCGCCTCTTCGAGGGAGGGGTCCTTCTTTCCGGCCGAGTCCTCCGCGGCGCGCGCCGCGCCTGCGAGGACCATCGCGGCGCATCCCAGCGCCGCCACCAGCTTGCCGTATGTCACATTGTCCCCCTCAAAATTCGACCGGGATGTCGTCATCCTTCGATGCCGCCTGCCTGGCCTTTTTCTCCGACCCCGCGGACTTCCCTCTGAGCACGCGCGGCGGCGGCGCCAGTTTCGGCTCCGCCAACAGAGACGCGCGCACCACTTTCGGTGTATCCGCGATCACGTCGGTGGTCCAGGAAACGAAATCCCTCTTGGAAAACGTGAAGCGGACGCTCACGTTCCTGGGCACGGAGAGGTCGAAGGGTGTGACTCCGCCCTTCACCCCTTCCTTCCAGGTGACCTCGACGATCGCGCCGACGGGCTCGGATACGACCGAGAGCTGGATCTTCTCGTTCTGCTGGCGCCGCTGCTCTTCCTCCGCGCGCAGCGCCGCCTCCCGCGCCTGTTCCGCGACGCGCTGCGCGGCGAGCTGCGCGGCGCGCTCCGCAGCCCGGCGATTTTCCGCCGCCTGCTGGCGCACGAAGAAGACGACGGCGAAGGCAGCGGCCACCACGACCGCGGCCAGCCCGATGTAGGCCGCGGGCCGCGACTTCGAGACGGCCGGGAAAGGCGGCGTCGCGGTGGTCATCATGGACCGGGCCGGGGTCGCCGGAGTCCTCCTCGGCAGCGCCGGACGCGCCGGTGTCTTCAGCACCCCTCCTGGACTCGTTCGCGTCTTCGTGCCGGTTGCCGCAGCGGCCAGCTCCTCCGCGGTTGCGGGCGGCAGCTCGCCCGAGATTCCCAGACGCTCCATCACTTGCGCGAGAGCGTCGTGCACCTCGCGCATGGTCTGGTAGCGATCCTCCTGCTTCTTCTCCAGGCACTTGAGGACCATCGCCTCGTATGCCTGGGGAATCGCGGGAACCAGCGACCGCGGCGGCGGCGGCGGAAGCTGCAGGTGTCCGATCAGCACCTCGCCGAAGCTCGTCCCCGGAAAAGGAAGCTTCCCGGTGGCCATCTGGAACATCATGCAACCCAGGCTGTAGATGTCGCTGCGGCCGTCGATGCGGTCGGTCAGCCCGCCGGCCTGCTCCGGCGACATGTACGCCGGAGTCCCCATCACCATCCCGGTCTGCGTCTTTCCGGTCGAGGCGCCCGAGTCGTCGATGACCCGCGCGATGCCGAAGTCCACCACCTTGACGAAGTTCTTCTTGCCCTTGTGCACCGTGAGGTAGACGTTGTCCGGCTTCAGATCGCGGTGGATGATCCTGCTCTCGTGCGCTGCCTGCAGGGCCTCGCAGACCTGGAGGAGGATGGGGCCGGCGGCGTCGAGAGGCACCGGGACGTCCGGCACGATCAAATCCTGAAGGGGCTTGCCCTGCAGGAACTCCATGACGAAGTAGTGCCGGTTGTCCTCGGTGACGTTGAGGTCGAGGATCTTGAGGATGTTGTCGTGGCCGATGACGTTGACCGCGCGGGCTTCGTTGAAGAAGCGATCGACGATCTTCTTGTCCGTGGCGTACTGCGGATGCAGGAACTTGATCGCCACGCGCGAGCCGATGACCGGATGCTCGGCCATGTACACCGCGCCCATCCCGCCCTTGCCGAGCACCTTCGTCACCCGGTAGCTGCCGATATCGCGCCCGATCAGCTCGTCGTCGGGCTCCACCGCCGAGAGATCGAGGCCGTCCTCCGGGCAGTGGAGGATCTCGTCCTCGTACTGGTTCTGGCACTCGGGGCAAGTCCGGGACAAGACGCTCTCCGCAGGCTGGCGCGCTCCGGCAATTGACGCTCCCGTAAAGGGTGCTGTCAAGCGCACGGAAGCTAGCCGCTCCCGCGCCAAAGGCGCGGGTATCCGGCTATTTTTTTGAGACTGCGCAGATTTCTATTTCAGGTCGCCGAGGACGTCGACGACGCCGTCCGGTTCCTTCGGCGCGCGGTCCTTCTTGCGCTTCTTCTCCGGCTGCCGCTGCTCTTCCGCCGCGACTGGCTGCGGCGCGCGGGGCACGGCCTTCAGCACTGCCTGCACCGTCTGCGGCTGGTCGGCGATCACGTCCATCGCGTAGTCGATGAAGCCGGACTTGCGGAACTCGAAATGCACCTTGGCGTTGCGTGGGACCTCGAGGCTGAGCGGGGCCGCTCCGCGCTTTTCCCCGTCCTTCCAGGTTGCGATCACGTCGGCATCGAGGGGCTCGGAAACGACGGAGAGGAACACCGGCGTCTCTTCTGTCCGCACGATCTCCGCCTGCGCGCGCACCGGCGCAGGCAGCGGAGGCGCGTCGGAGCGGCGGAGCACGACGAAGGCGCCCACTCCAACCGCGACGGCAGCCAGCACGCCGATGCTGGCGAACAGCGGCGCGCGCCCGGGCTGCCGGGGCACCGGAGTGAATCGGGTCGGGGGCTGGGAAGTGCGGGCCATCGCGCCCGCCGGCCGCGCCGCTAGCCGTGGTCCGCCGGGACGCGCATTGGGATTGGAGATGCGGTTCTTCGATCCGGGCCCGGTCACCCGACCCGGCGTTCGCGCACCGGGGTACGACGGCGGCCTGACATCCACCGGATGAAGCTGCGTGTCCGTATCGGTATCGTCAGTGTGCGGCAGATCCTTCGAGATGCGCAGCTGGTCCATGCACGCCTCGATCGCGTGCTTCAGCTCCTTCATCGACGCGTACCGGTCCTCCTGCTTCTTCTGCATGGATTTCAGGATTACCGCCTCGTACGCCTCCGGTATCTGAGGATTCAGCGAGCGGGGCTGCGGAGGAGGGACCTGGAGGTGGCCGATCAGCACCTCGCCGAAGTTCGAGCCGGGGAAAGGAAGGCGGCCGGTGGCGAGCTGGAACATCATCACGCCCAGCGAGTAGACGTCGCTGCGCCCGTCGATCTTGTTGCTGGCGCCCGAGCCCTGCTCCGGGCTCATGTAGGCGGGCGTCCCCATCACCATGCCCGTCTGCGTCTTGCCCGTGGAGATCCCGGCGTCGTCGGTGACCCGCGCGATGCCGAAGTCCACCACCTTCACGAAGTTCTTCTTTCCCTTCATCGTGATCAGGTAGACGTTGTCCGGCTTGAGGTCGCGGTGGACGATCCCGCGTTTGTGCGCAGCCTCGAGGGCGTCGCAGACCTGGAGGAGTATCGGCCCCGCCACGTCCAGCGGAACGGCCACGTTGTTCCTGAGCAGCGCCTGCAGCGGGCGGCCGTGCAGGAACTCCATCACGAAGTAGTGCCGGTTGTCGTCGGTGACGTTGAGGTCGAGAATCTTGAGGATGTTGTCGTGGCCGATGACGTTGACCGCGCGCGCCTCGTTGAAGAAGCGATCGACGATTTTTTCGTCGTGCGAGAACTGCGGGTGCAGGAACTTGATCGCCACCCGCGATCCGATCCCGGGGTGTACGCCCATGTAGACGCAGCCCATGCCGCCCTTGCCGAGGAGCTTCTCCACCCGGTAGCTGCCGACGGTGCGGCCGATCAGATCGTCCACCGCCGGGATGTCCGACAGACCGCGCCCGTCCTCGGGGCAGTGAAGGATTTCGTCATCGTAGGTGTTTTGGCAGTCCGGACAGGTGCGCGACACGGCAATGCGAGTTGAATCGTGCTGGTAAGGTAGTGTCAAGCTCTCGGCCCGCGCCGCGAGGTTCCCGGTTACACTGGCGATCCGATGCGCTTTGCCAAGCTGCATGGTCTCGGCAACGATTTTCTGCTGCTCGACCTTCGCGCGGGTGGCGAGCCGCTTCCGGCGCGCCGGGCGCTCGAGCTGTGCGACCGGCACCGGGGGGTGGGCGGCGACGGTCTCCTCACGCTCCTGCCGGGAGATCGCATGCTGGTGCAGAACGCCGACGGTTCCATCCCCGAGATGTGTGGAAATGGCGCACGCTGTGCGGCCCTCTGGATCGCCACCGACGGCTGCACCCGTCCGGCAAACGCGCGTGTCGAGCTGCTCACGGACGCCGGTCCCCGGCCTTGCACCGTCGATGCGCGCAGCCCGACGCAAGGCCTCGTCGAAGTGGACATGGGCACCGCCCGGATCGAACCGGCGCGCCGGCTGTCGCGATGGGAGGCGCTCCCGGTATCGATGGGAAATCCACACCGGGTGATTTTCGTCGAGGGCGGCGCCTCCCGCCTGGCAGCCGAAGCGGGACCCGATCTCTGCCGGATGGAAGACGCGAACATCGAATTCGTCGAGCGCGCCGGCCCGCAGCGATACGCGGCGCACGTCTGGGAGCGCGGAGCGGGCCTGACGCAGGCCTGCGGCACGGGCGCGTGCGCGGTGGCGGCGGCGGCGATCTCGCGCGGTGAGGCGCCGCGGGATGCAGACATCACCGTCGAGCTACCGGGCGGGGCGCTGACGATCCGGGTCGATGCCCGCGATCGGGTGCGGATGCGGGGACCCGCCGAGCTGGTGTTCCTCGGCGAGCTCCCGCAATCCTAGAAGTAGCAGTTCCAGCTCAGGGCGAACGACTTGGTCGCCGTGCGGCTCAGACTGTTCACGGTTTGAATGGGCAGGCCGCCTGGAGTGTATCCGGCGTTCGCAGCGGCACTGGTGACCGATTGTCCGCCGAATGCCGACTGGCCGCGGTTGAGCGAGAACTCCGCCAGAACGTGGTTCTGGCTCTTGTTGATATAGAAGTCCAGGCCGAATCGCACGTTGCGGCTGTCCGCAAGGTGAATGCCCGTAGCGCCGACCGCAGGGGTCGGCAAGGCGCACTGCGTGGACAGGGTGCCGCTCGGACAGTCGAAAGAATTGAAGTACTCGAGGGACACGTACGGTCTGACGAATTCGTACCTGAAGCCCACGTCGAGCGAGGCGCCCACACCCGTGTCTCGCGATCCGGAACCATTGCCGTAGAGGTATCCGCCGAGGATTGCGATGAGCTCCTGCTGCTCGGAGAGCGGGAACTCGAAGAACACCGTGCTGGTGAGCGAGCGCTGGTTGGCGAGCCCTTTGGCGACGCGCAGGGCATCCGCCTGGTACGTACCAGCCAACGAGATGCTGAGGATCGGATCCTTCGCGAAGTAGATACTCTGGTACAGGTAGCTGCCTTCCTCGCTCCCGATCAGATCGAAGTTGAAGAACGCGGCGACGGCGGGATAGTGGTGCGGATTGATCCCCGCGCCCGCGCTGCTTTGCTGCGCTCCCTCGTAGATCCCCCCCCGGAATCCGATTTTCTTGTCCAGGAACCAGCCGCGGGCCTGAAGGCCCGTGGTACGCGTGCCCGGATATACAGCGGAAGTGAATCCGCGGAGCATGTCGGGATGACCTTCGATGTTCGGCTGGTTGGCGCTGCTGGTGATCGTGAATCTCACGTTCGGATAGAAAATGAGCCCGCCCTCGACGAGCAGGACGTTGTCCCCCTTCGTCCCGAACGGTCCGAAGGCCACCCAGGCGTCCTGCACGATCATCCTGCTGGTAAAGTTTCCGAACTTGCCGAAATTCGCGTTGTCGACCTGGAAGTAATACGACCAGTTGGAGCCGACGTCCCCGTTCGCCTGCAGGCGCGTCCGGCGCACGTACATGTCGTAGCTCGCGTCGGTTCCGTTCGGCGCGCCGTTCTCGTTGATCTGGATCTGCGGCTGGATGAATACCTGAAGGTTGAGAGTGATGTCCTTGGTCGGCAGCGGCACGGACACGGCGTAGGAGGCCGCGGGAAGCAGACAGAGAAGTATTGCCGGAAGCAAGCTCGGGTTCTTACGCATCCATCCCCCTCGGTCGGGTGAGCGCTTCGGACGAAACGTAAGACCTTTTTTGTGCGCCGTTGTCAACTCCCCGGCGCTACTCGTCGAGGATTTCCTTCAGGACTTCCCTGCCGGACGCGGTGATGTGCACGGTCCGCGTGATGTCCTTGCCCAGGTCCGTGTTCACCAGGCGGACGATGTGCTCGCCCTCCGCGAGCATCAGCGGCTCGTTCAAGGGCGTGACGCCGACGTCCTGGCCGTCGACTTCCACCTTTGCCCACGGGCGGATGAGGAGCACGAGTTCGCCTCGCGCCGCCAAAGGCGGAGCAGGCGGCGGAATGGAACGCTTGGGCTTGGCATGCAAGGAGGGGCTGGGTTTGGCGACAACGACCTGCTGGGATTCTGGGGCGGAAGTTGGCGCCGCCGGAGGTACAGCCGGAGCAGAAGGGACCGCGACTGGTGCCGGCGGAGGAGCAGCCGGGGGAGAAGGAGGAACCGCGACCGGCGCCGGCGGAGGGGCAGCCGGGACCGCAGCCGTCGCCGCCGGAGGTGTAGCTGGGGCAGCCGAGACCGCTGCCGTCGCCGCCGGAAGTGCGGCGGGAGGAGGGACCGCAGCCGGCACCGCGACGGCCGCAGCCTGCGCCAGCACTCCCTGAGCACTCGGCCCCGCATCTGCCGCAGGAGGCGTCATGGTCGGAACGGTGGCCGCCATCTCGACCTGCGAAGCTACTCGTTCCGCGGCCGGCTCAGCCAGCCGCGGTGAATGCTGCAGGATGAGATATCCCCCGCTACCTCCGATCGCCGCGACGCAGAGGAAGGCGATCGCGCCGTACGCGAAGCCATGCCGGTTCGGAGCCGGCGGCGGAAGGACGGTGGTGCGCGGCTCGCGCGGCGGCGCGCGGCGTCCCGCGACGGCGGCGGCCGGGCCACTCAGGTTCATCTCCACCTCGAGCGCCTTCATGGCCGCACCGGTGCTCTCGTCGGGAGAAGGGACCGGCTCCTCGTAGGCCTTGGCGAAATCGGAGACGCGAGCGGCGGTGATCGTCTTCCCCAGCGAGACCAGCAGCGCCTCGAGGTCCGCCTGGAGATCGTGGCAGCTCGAGTATCTAGCCTCGCGATCCTTCGCGAGCGCGCGATCGAGAACCGCCGTCAACCCCGCGGGGGCATCGGGGCGCAGAGTCGAGAGCGGCTTCGGCTCCTCTGTCATGATCTGCCCGATCAAGGAGACGTCGCTGTCGCCCTCCCATGGCCTCCGGCCGGCGATCATCTCGTAGAGCACGACGCCGAGAGCGAAGACGTCGGCGCGGCGATCCAGCGGATCTCCGCGCAGCTGCTCCGGCGGCATGTACGCGACTTTCCCCTTCAGGGCGCCGGTCCGCGTCCTCCCGCTGGAGTTGGCCGCCTTGGCGATGCCGAAGTCGACGACTTTCGCCATCCCGTTGCGGTGCACGAGGATGTTGTCGGGCGAGATGTCCCGGTGCACGAGTCCCAGCGGCTTGCCCTCGGCGTCCGCGAGATCGTGGGCGTAGTGCAGCCCCCCCGCCGCCATCGATACGATCTTCACCATCTCGGCGATCGGGAGCCGCTCTCCGCGCTCGCGCGCGCGCTTCGCCACCGCGCGCAGCGACGGCCCATCGATGAACTCCATGGCGATGAAATAGTTGCCGTTCGCTTCGCCCAGATCGTAGATGCTGACGATGTTCGGATGGTCGAGCCGGGCGGCCAGCCGCGCCTCGTTCAGGAACATCTCCACGAACTGCCGATCGCGGGCGAGGTGCGGGAGGATCCGCTTCAGGCAGACCAGCTTCTCGAAGCCCGCGGCGCCGGCCTGGCGAGCCAGGTAGACCTCCGCCATCCCGCCGGAAGCGATCAGGCGCAGGAGCTTGTACTTGCCGATCGGCGTCGTCATCGCGCACGGCGATGCTACAGCACGCCTGTACCTGCTCCCAGAATTCCATGGTGCGAGGGAGTGCCGAAAAAACCGAGCCTGGGAGCCGGATTCCGCAGTTTCGCGATCAGTGCTTCGAGAGGTCGCGCAGCGTGTTCTGCACGCCCTCCAGCTTTCCGGAGAGCGCGGAGGCGTCCGCGGCATGTGCGCCGTTTCCCTGCCTCACCGCCTCAAGCTTTCGCCGCGCGCCCTCCACGAGCTGCGCCGCGGTGGCGATGTCCGTCTGGGCGTCATCCCAGGCGAGATCCGCCCGCAGGGCGTTCAGCTCCGCGATCTGAGCGCCGGTGAGGCCCGGGAGCGCGCTGGCGCGGTCCACCAGCGCCGCGGCCGTGCGGCCGTCTCCCTTTTTTCCGGCGTTGCGCGCCCAGCTGCCGAGCAGGTCGAACAGCCAGCGATCCAGGGCGTTCTGGTCGTCGAACTCGGTATCGGCGGGTGGCTTCTCCCCGGCAGGAACAGGAACGGGACCGTACGCCTTGTCCGTCGGCGGCAACGGCGCCGTGCCGGTCGGGAAGAAGCGTCCTCGCTCGATCACCAGCAGGCTTCCCTGGGCGGCGACGCGGAAGCGGTGCTGGTTGCGCTCGGAGGCGAGCCATCCGACGGCCGCAAGCAGCGCCAGGATGAGGAGCCAGAGCACGAGCCGCTGGAATGCTCCTCCCCTTCGTGCCGCTTGCTCAGCCATGGCGCAGTGCGCCGATGAAAGGGACGTTGCGGTACTTGTCGTTCGCGTCGAGACCGTAACCGACGACGAAGCGGTCCGCGATCTCGAAGCCCAGATAGTCGATGGGGATCCGCGTGCGCGCCCGAGACGGCTTGTGCAACAGCGTGCAGAGCTTCACCGACGCCGGCCGCCGCGTGGCCAGGTTGTCCAGGAGGTACCGCATCGTCAGCCCGGTATCGACGATGTCCTCGACGATCACCACGTGCTTGCGTTCGATGGGCCTGGTGAGATCGCTCGTGATCTTCACGACGCCCGACGACTCGGTAGCCTCGCCGTAGCTCGAGAGCCCGATGAAGTCGATGCTCAGGGGGAGATCGACCGCGCGCGCCAGGTCCGAGATGAAGATGTAGGAGCCCTTCAGCACGCCGAGCAAGACCAACTCCTTGCCGTCGTAGTCGCTCTCGATCTGGGTCCCCAGCTCCTTCACCCTCCGGGCGATCTGGTCTGCCGTGAACATCGGCTCCAAGTCCGCAGCGAGTTTCAAGTCAGCTCCTTAGACGTATGCGTTGTTCATGATTTCGCCGAAGCCGCCGCCGCCCGGCACGATGTACTGCTTGTCGTCGAGGCCGCGCTCGCGGTCCCAATGCGTTCCCGGCACGGTGTCGAAGACGTCCTCCGGGGAGAGGCCCCGGTCCAGCCGCAGTGCGTAGACGATGGCCTCCGGGTGCGCGGTCGTCACGTTCTTCAAGAACTCCGGCGTGACGATCAGGTTCGCGGCGATCACCTTGCGCGGCTTGCCGATGACGTCGCGCTTGTACGCGTCGATCGCGGTGCACATGCTCCCGCCCGTCGCTCCCATCGGATCGGGAAAGAGCAGGATGGCGTCGTCGACGTCGCCTCCGATCTTGCTGCCGAAGATCTTCGCGCCGGTCACGTGCGAGGCCTCGTCGAGCACCCGCGCCATCACGAAATGGTCCTGCCGCACCACGCGCGGATCGAGCAGCGTGTTGAGGAAGTCGTAGGTGATCTGCGAAGGGAGGGTACCGGCGCGCGCGATGTTGACGGTGACGGCGCGGACTTCCGGGTCCACGGTCTCGCCGTGAAAGACTGCGTTCGGCGTGGAGTCGATCATGCGCGTCGCGGTTGCCGTCGGCCGGCGGGGAAACTCCGAGTTGACGATCACGCGCAAGAGGTCCCGATAGAGCACCGCCACGAGCGTGTTGATCTCCGGCTGGTAGGTGCCCTTGGCGCAGAGCCTGGCGAGCTGGGTGAGCGCGAGCGGGTCGGCGATGATGTGCACGTTGGGCCCGTAGCGGTGCTCCATCTGCGGCGCGCGGTAGGGGATGCGGTCGTAGGCGTGATCGCGCAT
>VBKQ01000430.1 GCA_005879505.1 Deltaproteobacteria bacterium | reverse complement strand
CCAGGCTGGCGGCGCGGGCCACCAGCTTCAGCCGATCCCAGAACCTGAACGCTTTCTCCCGGGTCCCCACCGAGAACGTCACCATCCCGCCGAAGCCGTTCATCTGGCGCCGCGCCAGATCGTGATCGGGATGGCTGGGCAGGCCCGGATACCAGACCCGCTTCACCGCGCCGTTCGACTCGAGCCAGCGCGCGACCTGAAGGGCGCTCGCGCACTGGCGCTCCACCCGCAACGCGAAGGTCTTCAGCCCCCGCAGCAGGTCGTAAGCCACCTGTGCGTCGAGCACGGCGCCGAGCTTTCGCGCGACGCCGCGAACCGTCTCGACCAGATCCTTCCGACCGGCGATCGCTCCGCAGAGGTGATCGCTGTGGCCGTTGAGGAACTTGGTGGCGGAATGCATCACAAGATCCACGCCCAGAGCGAGCGGCCGCTGCACCAGCGGGGGCGCGAAGGTGGAGTCGATCAGCGAGATCGCGCCGCTGCCGCGGGTCGTCCGCGCTACCGCCTCGATGTCGACGACGCGCAACGTCGGATTCGTGGGCGACTCGAACAGGCACAGCCGCGCCCCGCCCCGCCTGCAGGCCTCGACCAGCGCCTCCGGCTCCGCCATCCGCGCGCGCACGCCGAAGCGGCTGAGCACGTCCCGCAGCAACTTGTACGTGCCGCCGTAGAGGGCCGTCGCCGCCACCACTTCGTCGCCGCCGGAGACCAGAGCCATCAGCGCGGCGGTCATCGCGCCCATGCCGCTGCCGAAGAGCACGCAGGACTCGGCGCCTTCGAGGGCCGCTACGGCTTCCTCCGCGGCGCGCACGGTCGGGTTCTCGTCCCGGCTGTACATGTAGAGCCCGCCCTCGCCGCGCGCGTACCGCTGGACCGCCTCCGCGTTCTCGAAGCGGAAGGTGGTGGATTGGACGACGGGCGTGGTGAGGGGCGCGTTGGGGCCCTCGGGCGTACCCGCATGCACGGAGATGGTGGCGACCTTCATGCGGCGCGGTCTATCGCCAGCTACCTCGGCGTTCAAGCCGGACACTCCGGAAAAGAAAAAGCCCCCGGACGTCATGTCCGGGGGCTGCGAAAATTGAAGCGCCTCGTGCCGGGTTGGCGGGGGGTACCAGTAGCCCGGCGTGCGAACGCTTCGTGACATGGAAGGAGCAGCATCCATGCCACCGGGCGCCCCAGCGATTTTCTTCGTGAATTACAGGAGCGCACATCTGGCCGCCATTGCAGATCTGCAACGCGGCATTGCAATCGCGCAGCTCTGTACAGTCTAAAAGCAACAGTCGCTAAGCCGGCTTCGGCGGCCGCCACTACTTCGCGAAGACGAGCTGCTCGAATTCCGGAGCTCCCTTGAGCCCATCGAACATGGGATCGGCGGCGAGCCAGCTCCTGACCTTCGCGGGCTCCTTCTCCAGCGCCTTGCGCAAGGCGGTGAGCGCGTCCGCGCGCCGGTCCCATAGCGAGTAGAGAGCGGCGACGTTGTAGTTCAGCAGGACGTCGTCGGGATTCAGCTCCCGCGCCTTTACGTAGCAGCGCTCCGCTTCCTGGTAGAAGCCCTTCTGGGCATAGGAGATGCCGAGGTCGAGCCAGCCCTCATAATTCTCCGGCTCGAGCCGCACCACCTCGTTCAAGAGCCCGATCGCCCCCCGGTAGTCGCCTTCATCCATCAACATGGCGGCGAGCTCGTGGCGGGCAAGCGGATCCTGGGGATCGAGCTCGATGGCCGCCTTGAATTCCGCCTTCGCCTCCTCCCGTTGATCGAGGTCGGCGTACGTCATCCCGAGGTTCAGGTGCGCGTCGGGGTATTCCGGGTCGAGCTCGATGGCGTCCTTGTACTGCTCGATGGCCATGTCGTGCGCATGCGTCGCGAGGAAGCACGCCAGGTTGTAGTGCGCCGTCGGGCTGTCCGGTTCCAGCTTGAGCGCCGTGAGGTACTCCTCCATCGCTTGCGCGTAGAGCTTCTTCTCCGAGTACACCGTCGCGAGGTTGTCGTGAGCGTGCGCGGAGGTGGGGTCGAGCTCGATGGCCTTCTTGAACTCCTTGATCGCTTCGTCGAGCCAGCCGCGGTCGGCCAGCTCGATCCCACGTGAGTTGTGCTCATCGGACCGGACGATCTTGTCCTGGCCCTTGGTGTCCCGACCCATGTTCCTCAGATAACACGAAAGGGGGTCCCCGGCCCGCCGTCGGAAACGCCCCTGAGCCGCCGAAGAGAAGCTCGCCGACCAGCCGGAGCGCAGGCGTCAAAGCGCCTCCGGCGGCCGCGGCTAGTCTCCCGAGGTCGCGTTGTACTTCCCGAAATTCTTTAGATTTTTGCTCGACTTCACCGTGGCCTTCCGCGCGGTATTCGATGCCTGGTTGCCCGCCAGGCTGTCGGTCGTGCCACTGAACAGCTCGCGGATGTCCCGCCCGAAGACTGTCACCACTCCGATGGCGGCGACGGCGACGAGCGCGACGATGATCAGGTATTCGCTCAGGCCCTGGCCGGACTCCGAGCGGAGCAGGTTGCGGACGAATCGGCGCATGCACGCTCCTTGGTTCGGTTGGTCAGCGTACCTCCGAAGCAGCGCCGGTGCATCGGTCGACGATCGGACGTTCGAGCCCACAAGTGGCGGTGGCCTCGGCCCCTGCGGATAATCGGTCCCGTGCGGTTGAGAAAGATCGAGCAGATCTGCGAGGAGCTGGCTCGCACGGTAGGAGCGGCGGCGGACTCCTGCATCGTCGCCTGGGACGAGGGCGCCTCCCCGCGAATCGTCTTCGCCACCGGGCACACGCAGGAGGTCCTCTTCGCCAAGGCGGGGGAGCTGGTCGGACGTCCTGCCGGGGTGCTCTTCTCCGGCGGCGAGCGGGCCGCCAAGGACCTCGCGGCGATCTGCGCGAACGTGCCCGCGGCGGAGCAGCGGCCGATGGTCCGCGCAGGTCAGCCGTTCGCGGCACAGCTGCTTTTGCGCGGAGTGAACGGAGGCGCCGTCGCGTTGGTGCGCGATCTCACCGCCGGCCATCAGCAGGCGGACGCTGCGCTGCGCGCGGAAGACCTGGCGCGCTTCGCCTCGCTCGTCGCTCACGAGATCCGCAATCCACTCAGCGCGGTAAAGATCGCGCTGCAGACGCTCGAGCGACATGGCACGCTGGCGCAAAACGATCTGCGCCGGACCTCCATCGCGCTGCGCGAGGTGCTGAACATCGAGCTCCTCCTCAACGAGGTGCTCGAGTTCGCCCGGCCGCCCTCGCTATCGCTCGTTCCCGCCGATCCGCGGTCCGCCGTGGAGGAGGCCGTCGCCGGCGTGGAAGCGGAATGGGCGGCGCGGGGGGTCACGTTCACCCGCAAGCAGCCGGAGCGGATGTCGCCCGCCGCGCTCGACCCGGTGCGGGTCCGGACGGCGGTCAAGATCCTCTGCCGGCAGGCGGCGGTCGCCGCCGAGGATGCGGGCGGGGGCGCCGTCGAAGTGGCGATGCGCCAACTTCCGGAAGGATGGGAGCTTTCCGTGACCGACCCCGGGCAGACGCTCTCGCCGGAGCTGCGGGAGAAGGCCTTCGTGCCCTTCACGCCCCAGCGGGCGCGCGGCAGCGGCCTCGGCCTCGCGGTGGTCGCGCGCATCGCCCGAGAGCACCGCGGAGACGTCCGCGTCGAGGAGCGTCCAGGTGGCGGAAATGTTATTTCAATGACCTTCTCCGCCTGAGGCCATGGACCGAATCCTGATCGTCGATGACGACCGGTCTATCCGGGAGCTCCTCTCCATGCACCTCGAGGAGCGCGGATTCGGCGTGATGTCCGCCGCCACTGGGGCCGAGGGTTTCCGTCTGGCCGCCGAGGCATCGCCGGCGGCGATCGTCCTCGACATGCGTCTGCCCGATGCCTCCGGGATCGATCTGATCCCCGAGCTGAGGAAGCGGGCGGCGGAAGCGCCCGTGTTGATGATCACCGCGCACCACGACATGGCGAGCACCATCCTCGCCATGAAGGCAGGCGCCTTCGACTACATCCACAAGCCGATCGACATCCAGGCCTTCGATGTCGCGCTCGATCGGGCCTTGGAGGTCCGCCGGCTTTCGAAGGGGACCGATTACCTCTCGGTGGAGGGTGGCGGCGCGTTCAAGATGGACGACATCGTCGGCACCTCGCCGTCGATGCTGCAGCTGTTCAAGGACGTGGGCCGCGTCGCGGCCTCGCGCGCGACCGTGCTCATCCAAGGTGAGAGCGGTACCGGCAAGGAGCTGATCGCACGCGTCATCCACAGCTATTCCGCCGCGCAGAAACCCTTCATCGGCATCGACTGCTCGGCCATCGTCGACACGTTGCTCGAATCCGAGCTGTTCGGCCACGAGAAAGGAGCATTCACCGGGGCGGTGCAGACGAAGCCGGGCAAGTTCGAGCTCGCCGAGGAAGGCAGCATCTTCCTCGACGAGATCGGCGAGCTGTCGCAGAACCTGCAGGCCAAGCTGCTGCGCGTTTTGCAAGAACGTGAGGTCGAGCGCGTGGGTGGGGTGCGACGCATTGCGATCCGCGCCCGCATTCTTGCGGCCACCAACCGCGATCTCGCCGAGGAGGTGCGCACCGGCCGGTTCCGGGAGGATCTCTACCAGCGGCTCAAGGTGGTGACGCTCCGCCTGCCGCCGCTTCGCGAGCGGCTCGAGGACATTCCTCTCCTCGTCGAGCACCTGCTGGTCAAGATCAACCAGCGACTGCACAAGAACCTGCGGCGCGTCCCGCGCGAGGTGATCGAGAAGCTGCAGAGGCGCCAATGGCCAGGGAACGTGCGCGAGCTGGAGAACGTCCTCATGCGCGCCGCGGTGTTGTCGCAGGGCGACATGCTCCTGCAAGAACACCTGATCGATCAGGGCGCCGTTCTGCGCTCGGGGCCCCTGGCGGCGCCCGGTGCGGCAGACGGGCGGGTCGCCACCCTGGACGAGGTGGAACGGGAGCACATCGTGCGCGTCTGGGCGCTGGCCAGGGGCCACAAGGGTAAGACTTGCCAGATGCTCGGTATTTCCCGTCCGACGCTCGAGCGAAAGCTGAAAAAGTACGGCATCGCTGGCGGAGTCGATTGAACGTTTCGTCCAATCAATTCTACGTTCTGGCTGAACGATCCGTTAAAGCGCACGCCTGCTGGGAGTGTGAACTACCGTTCACTGGCCTGATTTTACGTGTCTTTGGTCACTGTGCGTTCCTTGGCACAGCTGG
>VBKQ01000429.1 GCA_005879505.1 Deltaproteobacteria bacterium | reverse complement strand
GGTCCGTAGATCTCGATGACGCGGCCGCGTGGAATGCCGCCGACGCCGAGCGCGAGGTCCAGCGAGACGCTCCCGGTCGAGATCGCCGAGATGTCCTGCACCAGCGGCTCGTCGTTGCCGAGACGCATGACGGCGCCTTTGCCGAACTGCTTCTCGATGGCAGAAACGGCAAGCTCGATCGCCTTCTCTTTTTCCGGGTTCGCCACTCGTTCCCTCCGTTGGGATCTACTGTACGCTTGTACAGAAGTATCGGACGCCCCGCAAGATGCCACGGAGGTCTGACACTACGCTCCCAAGGCGTCTGAAGAAGCCTACTTTCCGGTGGTGATGGCGAGGAGCTCGACGTCGAAGACCAGCGTGGCGCCGCCGGGGATGGTGGGCGGGTGCCCGTGGTCGCCGTAGGCGATGTCGGAGGGGCAGACGAGGCGCGCCTTCTCCCCGACCTTCATCTTCTGCACGCCCTCGGTCCAGCACTTGATCACCTGGTTGATGCCGAACTCGGCGGGCTGGCCGCGCTTGTAGGAAGAATCGAAGACGGTGCCGTTGGTCAGGCGCCCTTCGTAGTTGACCTTCACCTTGTCGGTCGCCGCCGGGCTCGGGCCGTTGCCCGGCGTCAGCGTCTTGTATACGACTCCGCTCGGGAGCTTGCTCGCACCCGGCTCCTTCGCCGCTTTCTCCGCGTACTCGCGGCCAGCCACCTTCTCCTTGTCGGCTCCCGCCGAGGAGCGCGCCTGCGCAAAGGCGTTGATCTTCTCCATCTGCGATTCGGGCTCGACCTGCGCCTTCTTGCCGGTGGCGCCGTCGGAGAGCCCGCGCTTGACGATCTCGAGCTCGTTCGCCTTGAGCGACAGCGGCGCGAAGTTCCGGCTGCCCACCAGGTATCCGATGGCGTACAGCGACTTCTCGTCATCGGTCTTCAGCGCCTGCGCGGAAGCGGAGAGCGAGAAGGCAAGCGATACGGCCAGAGCGAGACGCATGAGCGGCCTTTCTGGAGAAGGGGGGCGGACTCTACGCTACTTCTCGACTTCCTGGGTGATCGCGATCAGGAGCTTTCCGGCCTTCTCATCGAGGGGATCGACGCGGATGCCGCCGACCAGGATCGTCCCGCCGCGCTGGATGGAGTAGTCGGTATGCAGCTTGCGCGAATGCTCGGGATGCTCGCCGAGCAGCTCCAGATGGACCTTGATCCTGCCGTCCGCGTCGAGCTGGCGTGGGGTGACCAGCAGGCTGCGGCTGCCCGGCAGCTCGACCTCTGCTGCGTTCTTCCAATCGAGATCGAAGGTGTGCATGTCGATCAGCCGGTAGCTGCGGAACCGGAACTGTTCCCCGAAGCTCTCCAGCTGCGGCGCGATCGCCTGGAGCTTCGGATCGGTCCCCGCAGGCGCCCGCGCATCGTTGGAGGCGGCGATGGCACGCACGGTGATCTTCACCCGCCGCTCGGACACGCCGGCGTCTGCCTGCGCCAGCAGGAGCGCGGCGGAAAGCAGCGCGAGCATCACTGCGACACCGCGCGGTCGTCGGACATCCAGATCACGGTGGTCTGCCGCGGCAGCTGCAGGACGGCGCCGTTGCGCGTGCCGAAGTCCACCTCCTCGATCTGCGGTGAATTGTCGGCGATCAGCGCGGCATCGTCCCTGCGCCAGGGAAGGAAGAGAACGGCCGCGGCCATGCAGGCCGCCACCGCGAGGCCTCCAGCGGCCGCGAACGCACGCCGGTGCGTCCACCACATCTCCCGGCCCCATACCGCCGCGCGCTCCGCCGCGGCCGCACGGTCCTCGCGCACCCGCGCCATCACGCGATCCGGGAGCCTTGTCAGGTCCAAACCGCGCGCGCGAGCGATGACGGATTCGCGCACCGCCTGCGCCGAGGCCACGATCAGCGCCAGCCGGTCCCGGCAGGAGGCGCAGCCGCGCACGTGGTCCTCGACCCAAGCGCGGTCGTCGTCCGCAAGCGCGCCGTCGTGCAGGGGCCCGAGCAGCGGCACCACCTCCTCGCAGCCCCTCATGGTTCCTCCTCCGGCTCCTCGCGCTTCGGGGCCTCCTCGCCCAGGTACTCGCGCAGCTTGTTCTGCATCTTCAGCCGCGCGTGGAAGAGCCGGCTCATCACAGTGCCTTTGCGGATCCCGAGGACCTTCGCCAGATCCTCATAGCTGAGTCCCTCCACCTCGCGCAGCAGCAGGATCGCCCGGTGGTTGTCGGAGAGACTCGCCAGCGCCTCCTCGATCCTGTCGCGCAGCTCGGCGTTCAGCACCTGCCGTTGCGGGCCCGCGAGCGCCGCGGAAGGCGGATCCATGGCGGCTTCGATCTCCGCCTCATCGCCCTGCTCGACGTCGACGCGCTCGAGCCGTCCCTTGCGGCGTTGCGCGTCCAGGCAGAGGTTCATCGCGATCCGGTACGTCCAGGTAAAGAACGACGAGTCGCCCTTGAAGGAGGGAAGGTAGCGATGGACCCTGACGAATGTCTCCTGCGCGATGTCCATGGCCTCGTCCGCGTCCTTCGTCATGGCGAGCGCCAGCTGGACCACCCGGCGCTGATACCGCTCCACCAGCGCGCGAAAGGCTTTCGCGTCGCCGGCTTGCGCCGCTTTGACCAGCGTCCGATCGTCGCCCGCCCCGTTCGGACCCTCACTCATACGGACGCCTTGGACTGGAGCAAATTCACGCGGGTTCCGGGGGCTCGTGGCAACCTACCAGGTGGGAGGATCGGGGAAGCGAGGGCTCGGCGGGAATCCTCGACGGGGCAACCTTGTCTAGATCTTGTGTAATGCGGTTGTGACGGGCGCAAACTAGAAGGGGATCCTCCCGATGCAGCTCGAGCAGAACATCCCCACGCTGGGCGGACTTGGCGGACCCCCACAGCGGTCACGGCGCGAGCAGCTGGCTTCGGACGGCGAGCGCGCCCGCGGCGAGATCGCCTCGCTACTGGGGAAGGCGCACCGGCGGGCGCTCGCGCTCGCGGGGGCACGAGCTGGGGCGCTGCTGCTCGCCGGACTGTCCCTGGCCCTGCTCGCGGGCGCTCTGGTCGCGAGCGTAGATGGCG
>VBKQ01000428.1 GCA_005879505.1 Deltaproteobacteria bacterium | reverse complement strand
TGGTGAGGACCCCGCAGGTTGGATCAGTCCCACTCAATCCTGAAGCCCGAGGGCGTGACGCGTACGGTGGGGGGCTTCTCGCGCGTAAGGATTTTGATGGCGGAGAAGCCGCCTCCAAGAAGGCAGGTGACCCCGCCGCCGATCAGTAGTCCGAGCTTGCTGGTGGGCTCGGGATCGAGGAACGCAAGCCCCACCATGGCGATTCCAGCCGCGCTCATCCCCAGGGCAACCGCCGCCCCAGCGATCTCTCGCGAGGACATTCTGGCCGCCCGCGCGAGCTGGAAGATGGTCTGCGTCGACGGATCGATCCCGACATTGGCGTCGTCGACCAACGAGACCGGCATGCGCTCCTTGTAAGCGCGCGCGAGCCGCTCCAGCCAGCGCTGGTCGGAGGTCTTGATGCGCGTCTCGTCCACGACTTCAAAGTGTCGCATGGAACCATCGGCCGCCTGCAGCCTTGTTCCGTCTACGGGCGGCGAAGCCCGCGCCTGTTGCGCGGAGGCCGTCATCGGTTGAGCTTTCTGGGAAGGAGACCCTCATGGCCCAAGGCAACCGCGACAAGCCGGACCGTATCGGCAAGCCGGATCCGGCGAACGAACCCCCGCCACCGAAGATCGACGACGCGGGCGAGTTGGGCGAGGTCGGAGCACGAAAGCTCGACGAGCGCCAGAAGGACGCAATCTGGAAGAACCGACCGCCGATGTCGGACCCGGATCCGATGGACCCGGTTACCCGCTGAATCGGAACCGCGCCGCTAGTTGCGCCGTGCGCGGTGCGGCAGCGGGCACGACAAGCTGCCGTGCCGCTCGTCCCATTGCTGGTGGTAAGCCTCGGCGATCCAGAACGGCCCGGCCGGCGCGATCTGCGTCGTGATCGGATCACGCAAGCCCTTCTGGGCCTCCTCGCGCGACGCCGCCGCTTCCTTCTGTTGCTCGGCCCCAAAGGTGAAAATGGCCGATCGGTATTGCGTCCCGCGATCGGGGCCCTGCGCGTTTCCGCTGGTCGGATCGTGCGTCTCCCAGAAGAAGTGCAGCAACTGCGGGTAGGAAACCTTCGCCGGATCGAACTCGACCAGCACGGCCTCGGCGTGGCCGGTGGAGCCGCGGGACACTTCCTCGTAGGACGGATTCGCGGCCTGCCCGCCGGCGTAGCCTACCGCCGTCGCGATGACACCTGGGACTTTGCGCAGCCGCTCCTCGACGCCCCAGAAACAGCCTTGAGCGAAGATGGCTAGCTGGTTCTTGCCGGTCGCGACCAGCGGCGTGCCGTGGCCGGCATTTCCGGGATTCTTACCGCAGGCCCGTCGGCGCAGGGCCATCTTCGAAGACGTGCCCGAGGTGGGAATCCGCGAGCCGCGAGCGGACTTCGGTGCGGCGCATGAAGAGTCCGTGGTCGGTCCTGGTGGTGATGTTCTGCGGCTCGAGCGGTCTGGTGAAGCTGGGCCAGCCCGTTCCCGAATCGAACTTGTCCAGCGAGCTGAAGAGCGGTTCGCCGGAGACGACATCGACGTAGATTCCCGCTTCGTGCTTGTCCCAATAAGGGTTGCGGAAGGGCGCCTCCGTACCCTCTTGCTGGGTCACCCGGTACTGCTCGGGCGTCAGCCGCTTTTTCAGCTCTGTCTCGGAAGGCTTGTGGAAAGCGGCCATGGTGGTTTTCCCCGAAGTTGCAGGCTCTGCCCGCGCCAACGAGATCGCAGCAAGCAAGCAGCAGACTCCTGCGCCAAGGCTGATTCTAATCGTCATGTCCCGGTTACGCTCGGAGCGGCGAGGTGGTTTCGAAAAACGACCCAAGATGAGACGTTGTTTGCGCGCATTCCGGCGCTTCGGCACCGTATGGGGAAATCGTCAGGCCTCGATTGACTTTCCCGTGCGGCTAAGCGCAGGGTGGGTTTCGAAGGCGCCCTCTAGCAACCGCAGGCTCGCATTCCGTGTTTCCGAGACGCGGCTAATCAGGCGATTGCCGGCCGACGCACCGGATGTCGTTCCACAAACGGCATCATCAACTCGGAAGACGCAGCGGTCTTGCACAGGTATCCTTCCTGCAGTCGGAGGTGACGCGCTTCTGGTCCGGGCGCGGCGATCGCGGAGGGGAAAGCTCCATGAAGCGAAGCGGGTTCGTCCTTTTGCTGGCCCTCGTGCAGACCAGGGCGGGAGGCTACACCAAGGGTGACGGAAGCTGGGTTATCTGACCTATGATCTGAAATACCCTCTGGTTGGATTAGGGATGTGCGTTAGTTGCCTAGTCGTTTATCTGAAACCTGAGGCCACGAGAGCGGAAACTCGAATATCTCGTTCGCCTCTCCTCTCCCCCCCTTCCCGTGGACGATGACTTCGCCGCACCGCCAGTTCATGTCCGCGAGTGCGAGCGCGTGCATTTCGCTTGCCCGAAGGCCCACTCGCGCGAGGAGCAGGAGGATTGCATAATCGCGTCGACCGAAGGTGAAGGCGTCCTCAGCTACCAGAACGCGGCGGGGGGCGCTACACCTCGCCGCGCAGGGCGAAATCAAGGCATAGGCGCAGAGCTGTCCGCCGTCAAAGCAGCGTTTGCTGCAGCTCCGGTGAGTCGTCCTGCCAGAGCAGAATTGGTCGGGGAGCACTAGCCGGTAGCCCAACTGCCTAGTCTTTCTTGGAGCGCGAGCGGCAACCTCGGGCGCGCACGCCGCTCTTCGTGCCGGAAGGGGTGAGCTGGTGCGATTGAAGGGCGCGGCGGAGTGTGGTCTGCTGCCGCGGCGCGCTTTGCTAGACTGAGCACGATGAAGCGGGGAGAAGGGCGATACGACCGACCCGTGCTTATCCGTCCTTGGCTTTTTTGTAGCGACGTCGCCTTCGATGGTGGCTCACGGAGGTAGGGAAGTTGCCACAGGAATTTGACGTCGTGTGTCTGGGTGGTGGCGTCGCTGGAGAAGCGATCGCGGTCGGCCTTCAGGACAGCGGGCTGACGCTCGCGGTTGTCGAGCGAGAGCTGGTCGGGGGCGAGTGCCCGTACTGGGGCTGCGTGCCTTCCAAGACCCTGCTCCGCTCAGGCGAAACCTTGAGCGAGGCCGATCGCGCTCGCCTCCTCGCCGCCTCACGCGTGGAATGGACCGTTGACTTTCCCAAGGTCTCCAAACGCGTGCTGTGGATGGCACGCAACCTCGACG
>VBKQ01000427.1 GCA_005879505.1 Deltaproteobacteria bacterium | reverse complement strand
GTAAAATCGCCCTCATAACCCGAAGGTCGCAGGTTCAAATCCTGCCCCCGCAACCAATTCCCTCGCACTGTTCGGCACTTAGGTGGTCGGGCAACCACCTAGGTCCGTTCGCACGTGGCCCGAAGCACGCAGGTTTGCAGGCCCTATCAAGGGCTCATCGAGACCGAGTGATTCCGGGTGCTTCGGCTGTCTCGCGGAGTCGACTCCCGGCGTCGCTGACCACAGGCTGACCAAAAGGAGCGGTTTCGGGCACGTGTTGACACGCCCTACGTGTACACGTAACATGTGTACATGAATCTCACGCTCTCGGTCGACGACAAGCTGGTCGAGAAGGCGCGCCAGATTGCCTCCCGGCAGGGGACGAGCCTGCAGGCGCTCATCCGCCAGTACATCGAGACGCTCGCCGGTTCGCACGAAGGCGACGTGCTCGTCGAGCTCCTGGAAGAGCACTGGCGTGAAGCCGACAAGCATCTGCAGCGGCATCCCGCGAGCCGGTATCGGTTCAATCGTGAGGACCTCTACGAGGACCGCATCGGCACCCGCGGTCGGCGAGGGCGGTAGTGGCCGAGCGGCGGTTCTTCGACACGAACGTCCTCGTCTACGCGCACGACGCCAGCGAACCCGAGAAGAGGAAAGCGGCCCGTAAGCTGCTCTCCACGCACCTGGCAAGCCAGACCGCGGTTCTTTCCACACAGGTCCTGCAGGAATACTTCGTCGCCGCGACGCGGGTCGGATTATCGGCCGAGCTCGCGCAGCGGCACGTTGCGACCTACGCGCGGGCGAACGTGGTGCAGGTGACGACCGAGCTGATCCTGTCGGCGATCGACCTGCATCGCTTGCATCATCTCTCCTTCTGGGATGCGCTGATCGTTCGTTCCGCTCGGGCAGGAGGATGCGGCGTGTTGTTGAGCGAGGATCTGCAGCACGGACAGAGCTACGACGGCGTGCGCATCGAGAATCCGTTCGTCAGCGCCTGACGCAGGCGAAGAGCTCGACCTAGCACTGCCGTACGGCGCGCGCGAGGATGCCGCCGATCAGCTCGTTGGTCTTGTCGCTGGGCGCCATGAGAAAGCGCGACTGGATGGTGCGGGAGGTAATGAAGAAGATCGTCTGCGGGTCGAACTGTCGAATGGGATACGCCATGGCGGCGGCTGCGGGAGCAAGTTGTGAGCCAGGTCGCGGCCAGTAAACTCTCGCTGCAGACACGCGAAGGAAGGGTCCCATCTTGGGCGTCCCCATTCTGGAAGACCGATCTCAAAATGCTGCAACGAGGAAATCGTGTGAGAGTGCTTGGGCGGAACTTCGACCCGACGATGCTGCTCAACGGCAGCTATGTCATCCGGCTCAGCTCGACCACCGCCGCGGGGACCGCCACCGCGCAACTCGGGGCGGTGGTGCGGAAAAATCTCAAGATCGGGAACGTCTCGCTGGCGTTCAGCGACGCGACCATCGCCGCAGGACTGCCGATCACGCTCGTGCGCTCCTACGACGGCTGCAGGACAAAAGCGTTCACGTCCGCTCGCGCAATTCGGATGATGCTCACGATCCGACGCAGATCCCGAATAGCACTGCTGTGAGGGTCGCGCTCTGGCGCCGTCGAGCCCCCAAAGCCTCACACAACCGCGCGCCTGTTGACTCGACCCTTTCGAGCCCGATGTCTCGGCCCTTCATTGCCGACAATTACTTACCGAGGAGCGCCGGAACAATTCGCGACAGGTCTTCTGACCGCGCGTATACGAGCGAAAGGAAGAAAGCATGAGCGACTTGCTCGTTGACGTGGTTGCAAAGCGGTCTCGCGATCCCGAACAGTTGCGGTTGCTCGCGGAGCGGCTGCACGTGCCGCTCTCGCGCGAATGGCTCCGCACCTTGCGCTGGGCGGGCCGCAATGTGCTGGTCTGTGGCACAGATGAAGTTGCCGCTGCCCGCGTCCTCTCCGCTGCGAAGGACGCCGGGATCGAAACCGTGGTCCGGCCAGCCCGCGTCGCTCCCGCCCACATGCGATTCGTCGCTGCCCACGGGAACCAGACTGTCTTCGAGATCGTCGGCCCGCTGGCCGCAGTCGGGTTGTCGCTCCTCATCGGGTATCTGGCGATGATCAGCGTTCACGTGAACCTGGCATGGTTGCGGCTCAGCCGGCCGCTTGTGAGCTATGCCCATGCGCCCGGGAATGAGATTCTGCCCCTTCCGCCGATCCGGTCGCCCGATCCGCGGAAGTGGTGGCCGGCCGTGGCGGTCATCTGCGGCCTTGCAGCAGTTGCCACAGGCGGATGGCTCCTCAAGAGCATCTATGCTCCTCCTCCCGGCGAGCGGCCGCGACGGCCGCCGGATACCCGCGCCGAGCGCACGAGGCCTGTCACGGCTGTGGCTCCGGCGCCGCTCCCCGCAGGGTGGCCGCTGGCGGGATCCGAGGGCACGACATCCGACGGCTATCCGCGCCAGTGGGTCGACAAGGCCGCGCTGCGCAGCCTGCTGTGGCACGGGCGCTTCGCCGAGCTCAGCCGCGACATCGAGGAACTGCAGGCGCGGTTCGAGGAAGATCCGCTGCGGGAGTACTGGCCTATCGACGCGGCGGACGCCTTCGCGTCGGCCACCCCGGAGCTCGACGCCGCACTGGAGGCCTGGGTGAAGGCGACGCCCGACTCCTTCGCCCCCTATCTGGCACGTGGCAGCCACGGCGTTGCGCTCGCGTATGCGCGCCGCGGCGCCAAGTACATGGCAGATACGCCGGCGTCCGATGTCGTGGCGATGCGGCAGAGCCTTGGCGCGGCGATGGCCGATCTCGTCAAGGCCCGGACGCTTCGCCCAAAGCTGGTCGCGGCGATGCGAGAGCAGCTCCGCCTGCTGGGTCTGTCGTCGACGCGGGATTCCCTGAAGCGAGTCATCGATGACGCGCTGGTGGTCTGTCCATCGTGCTTCCGGATCCGCGCTACGTACCTGAACTTCGCGCGGCCGCGCTGGGGCGGGAGCTACGGTGAGATGGAAGATTTCGCGCGCGCCGTCGACGACCAACGCTGGCCTCGGCTGCATGCGCTGCGCGGCTATGTGGACGAGGACCGCGCCAACTTGCTTCATCAAGACAAACACCTCGATGAGGCGCTGGCCGCGAGCGATCGCGCATGTGCGCAGGGAGATGCGGCGGATTTCCTCACCACGCGGGCGCGAATCAAGATGGCGCGTGGAGACTCGGCTGGCGCCATCGCCGACCTCGACCGCGCCGATGCGATTCTTCCCGGCGATGTCCTGGCAGTACTCCCCCTCCGCGCATGGGCGCGGGCGCGGACCGGCGATTGGGTTCTCGCCGGCACCGATCTCCTCACCGTGCTGCGCGTCGACCCCACGAATAGCGACGCCCGCGAGATCTTCGACACGGTGGTTCGCGGCCTCGTCTACCAGGGCTGGGTGATCTTCAAGGGCGGCGCCCGCGACCGGGCGCTGCGCATCTACGACCTGGCAGCGAACCTCGCCCCCACCGATGCGGACGTTCTCCAACGTCGGGAATGGGTCGTGATCGGCAAAGAGGGCGGCGATCCATTGCAGGCGATTGCGAACACGGAGGCGGCCGTCAAGGCATCGCCGGACGACTTCCGCGCCGTGCAGCAACTGGACTACCTCTTGTCGCGACAGCGGGAGTTTCAGCGTGTCCTCCTCTTGTGGGACGACTATCTCTCGCGCCATCCGGACGATGGACCGGCACACATGGAGCGCGCCAGCACGCTGCACCTCCTGGGTCGTGATGGGGATGCACGAGCAGAAGCAGCGAAGGCCTGCGATCTCGGCGTCAGCGAAGGCTGCGTGCGAGCGCGGGTGTTGAGCGTACAGCGCTGACGCGATTGCAGTCTGGCGACCTTCAGTCCAGCTCAGCCCGCGCCGCCAACCAAATCGTCCCACATCAATCGAGATGCGACCTCAGGCGCTAATTTCGCTGTTCACTGCACTGCTGTCAGGCTGGACGTGGCGGCCGTAGATCTCATGTTCGCCGTTGGAAGATTTCGCGTAACAGCAGGTGCTCGCCGTTACGAGGCCTTCGTGAGAGCCTGAGGATCAATCCAGCGGCTCTCCTCGCTTTCCACCATGTAACACGTCAGCGAACGCAGCGATATCCGCCGGTGCCAGCCAGAGCGCATTGACGACCCGATGATGTCGAAGGCGTCCTTCTGCGCACGCTTTTCGAAGCAGGTATTCAGGAATCTCGAACCGACATGACGCCTGCGCTGGTGTGATCAGCTCCTCCCGCTTCTCGGCTGAACACACCCCGGCGACCGTTGCACTGACCACCGGCTGACCAAAATTGCTGTGCAGGCCTGCATCTCCTTGCATTTCGGCGCTCCGAGCGGCTGAGCGAGAGTTGAGAGATTCCGCTGGGTTAGTGCCGTTTGACGGGCCTCGCAAGCCTTCCTCGGGGTTCTCATAACCCGAAGGTCGCAGGTTCAAATCCTGCCCCCGCAACTAAAAACACGCGGCCCTGCAGGCACTTAGCCTGTGGGGCCTGCGCTTCTTCGGTCTCGGCCGGCGACCCGAAGGTCGCAGGTTTGCAAGCTGCATCGAGCGTGTGCAGAGGCTCTGAGCAGTTTCCGCTACTTAGGTCTACGCAGCCTATTCGCACCTTGTGCCCCTTCGACGGCTGCTGACCACCGGCTGACCAAATTGCGGTACCTCAGCCGTCCCCTTGCGTGCGCACGAAAGTGTGTTACACTTGTTTCCCCGCGTGCAGTTCACGTGGGACCCAGAGAAGGCCGCGTCGAACCTGAAGAAGCACGGAGTCTCGTTCGTTGAGGCCGCTTCGGTGTTCGCTGACCCGCTCGCGGCGATGGTGGAGGACACACTGGATTCTGAGCGCGCGATTCTGATTGGTCAGTCCGAAAAGGGTCGTGTTCTGCTCGTTGTCTTCATCGAGCAATCCGAGGACACGATCCACATCATCAGCGCGAGACGCGCTACGTCCCATGAGAGGAAACGCCAATGAAGAAAAGCGGCTGGTAAGAAGGCCCGCGAGCTGTCCCGCGCATCGCTGCGCGAGATACCCGAGATTAACTTCGACAAGACCAAGGTGCGCCGCAATCCGTACGTGGTCCGAATCGCGAAAGAAGGAATTTCGATTCACGTGGATCGGGGCAGGCCAAGGAAGGGGACGGAGACCGGTCCCACGATCCCGCGCTCGGTCCGATTTCCAGTAAAAGTGTGGAAGCATCTCGAGAGACGCGCCAGGTTGGAAGGCATGCCGCTGCACGCGGCGCTACGTGCCGCCGTCATGGCGTGGATCAACAAGGAGACCGACCGGCCATGAGGGCAGAGGGCTTCGCCTTGCCAAGGGCGAAGGTCGCCGGTTCGAACCCGGTGTTCCGCTCCAATCAAGCCCCGGATTCAGTCGGGTTTTCGGCGGGGTCCGGGGCGTTCCGTTTGCCCGTGGAGCGGCGGTCAGTCCTGGGTCAGTAGC
>VBKQ01000106.1 GCA_005879505.1 Deltaproteobacteria bacterium | reverse complement strand
TCACCCAGCTCCTGCGGACGCCGGGACGCCTCCGCACCTCGCTGTCGCAGGCGTCGTTCGACGCCTGGATCAAGCACTACCGGCCCGACGAGAGCACCGCCAACACCACGGTCTCGTACTACCTGAAGGGCAGCATCGTCGGGTTCCTGCTCGACCTGGAGCTGCGGCGTCGCAGCGGAGGGGCGAAGTCGCTCGACGACCTGGTGCGCTCGCTGTTCGAGAAGCACGGCCGCCCGCCCGGCCTCCCCGAGGACGGGGTGGAGAAGGTCGCGATCGAGCTGATCGCGGATCGCTCGATGCACGAGTGGTTCCAGCGCGCGATCCACTCGACGCAGGAGTTGCAGCTCGAGGAGGCGCTCGCGGGCGTCGGGCTCAAGGCGGTCCTCGCGCCCGCCGCCGTCGCCGACGACAAGGGAGGCGCCGAGGAGGATCCGGACGATGCGCCAGAGCCTGACGCCCGCAACCGATCGTGGCTCGGCGCGACCCTGCGCGAGAAGGGCGGCGTCCTGGAGACGGTCTCCGTCGCGGACGGGTCGCCGGCGCAGGCCGCGGGACTCGCCGCCGGTGACGAGATCGTCGCCATCGACGGCTTCCGCGCCGACCTGAAGCAGAGACTCGCCCGCGCGCAGCCCGGGCAGACCGTGCGCCTCGCGCTCTTTCGCATGGACGAGCTCGTCGATGCACCGGTGCAGCTCGCCGCCGCCCCGCGCGACACGGTCACCTTCATTCCGGACCCCAGGGCCACGCCGGAGCAGCTGGCGGCGCGGGAGAAGTGGCTTGGCGCGCGCTGGCCGTGATTGCGCGCCGCCCTCTCCGCGGGTAAACACCCGCCGTGCGGGTGACGGAGATCTTCCACAGCATCCAGGGCGAGTCGACCCTCGCCGGCGTGCCCACGGTATTCGTGCGGTTCACCGGCTGCGACCTGCGCTGCCAGTACTGCGATACCGAGTACGCGTTCTACGGCGGCCGGCAGATGTCCCGGGAGGAGATCCTCGCGGAGGTGGCGAAGTACCCGGCGAGGTTCGTCTGTCTGACCGGGGGGGAGCCCATGCTGCAGAAGGAGCTGCCGCAGCTCGCGCGGGAGCTGCTCGACCGTGGCTACCAGGTCTCGCTCGAGACGCATGGGCAGCGGCCCCTCGGGGCGGTGCCGCCGGGCGTGCGCAAGATCGTGGACCTGAAGACTCCGGGATCGGACGAGCCGCATACCGAGTTCAGCGCCTTCGGCGAGCTCGTGCCCGGCGACGAGGTGAAGGTGGTGGTCTGCTCGCGCGACGACTTCCAGTGGGCGCTGCAGAAGCTCGACGAGCTCCAGGTCTGGGGCAGGGTTCCCGTTCTCTTCTCCCCATCCTACGGGCAGGTCTCGCCACAGGATCTCGCCGCCTGGGTGCTCGAGAGCGGCAGGCCGGCACGTCTGCAGCTGCAGCTGCACAAGGTGATCTGGGGCGAGAAGAGGGGCGTCTAGATGCGCCGCCCCTGTTACATCGTCGATTCGTTCGCGGCGCATGCGCTGGCGGGAAACCCGGCCGGAGTGGTGCTGGACGGCGCCGACCTCGACGCGAAGACGATGCAGCGGATTGCCAACGAGCTGAAACACAGCGAGACCGCCTTTCCGCTGCCCGCCCGCGAGCCCACCGCCGCGCTGCACCTGCGCTGGTTCACGCCGGAAGCGGAAGTGGCTTTCTGCGGGCACGCGACCCTCGCGACCTTCCATGTGCTCGTCGAGGAAGCGCGCCGCATCCGGGTCCCGGAGGGCCGCCTCACACGGATGGCGTTCACCTGCAAGAGCGGCAGGTTGAACGTCGAGCTCTCGCGCGCGGACGGGAGGCTGAGCGTCGCCATCGAGACTCCCGCGAGCCGGTTCGAGGCGGTGCAGATCCCGGCCGAGCTCGCGCCGGCACTCGGGATCGTACCCGACGCCCTGAACCCGGAGCTGCACCCATGGAGGAGCGCCATCCTGGAGGGGAACCTCTACGTCTGCGTTCGCGATCGGGAAACGCTCGCGCGTTGCAGGCCCGACGGCCCGTCGCTGGACCGGCTCGGACGGCAGCTCGGCGTTGCCGGATTCGCGGTGTTCACGCTGCGGCCGGCACCCGGCGTGGACGCGGCGATGCGCTGCTTCTTCCCCGGATACGGGATCCTCGAAGACCCGGTGACGGGGAGCGCGGCCGGGCAGCTCGGGGCGCTGATCCAGACCGTGTTGCCCGAGGCGTTGCCGCGCCGGCTGGTCTTCACCCAGGGCGACGAGATGGGCCGGCCGGGCCGCATCGAGGTGGAGGTCCGGCAAGAACCGGTTCCGAGCGCGGTGCGCGCCTTCATCGGCGGAAACGCCGTCACCATCCTGCGCGGGGAGCTCGAGCTGTGAAGTCGCGCCGCGCGCCGAAGAGCGAATCAGCGCTGCGGCGGACCGTGTCCGCCCTGCGGGACGTCCACAGCGAAGGCGACTCGCGCCGGCTCGCGCTCGACCGCGCCGGCGTCAAGGGGCTGCGGTATCCGATCTGCGTGCTCGACCGCGCCCGCGGGCTCCAGCACACGGTGGCGGAGATCGACATGAGCGTCTCCGTGCCGCACAAGCGCAAGGGCGCGCACATGAGCCGCTTCGTCGAGGTCCTGAACCGCCACCGGGGGGAGATCGACATCCGCAAGTTCCGCACGCTCTGCGCGGAGCTGCGCCGCGACCACGACGCGGACGCGGCGCGCGTTGAGGTCACGTTCCCCTATTTCATCGAGAAGAAAGCGCCGATCACGGGGGCGGTCGGGCTCCTGCACTACTCCTGCACCTTCGGCGCCAGCGTCACGCGCGACGATTACGACCTCTGGGTGGCGCTGGAGGTGCCGGTCACCACGCTCTGTCCGTGCAGCAAGGCGATCAGCGAGCATGGGGCGCACAACCAGCGCAGCCTGGTGACCGTGCGGGTCTGGTTCGACCGGTTCTTCTGGATCGAGGACCTGATCGCCCTCGTCGAGGACTCGGCGAGCTGCGACCTGTACGCCTTGCTCAAGCGCCCGGACGAAAAATACGTGACCGAGCGGGCCTGGCAGCGGCCGCGTTTCGTGGAGGACCTGGTGCGGGAGGTGGGGACGCGCCTGCGCCGCGATTCGAACTTCACCCGCTGGGAAGTGGAGGCGGAGAGCTTCGAGTCCATCCATGCCCACAGCGCCTATGCAACGCTGAAACATCCTTGACCGCAAGCGCGGTTACGGGAGACGCTTCCCGCATGCTGACGCTGCTTCTCGCCTCGATCTTCCTGAACGGGGTAAACATCGACGGCCTGCGCGGGCAGAAGTTCGACAAATGCAGGACGGTGCGGATCGACGAGCGCGGCGACGTGCATCTCGATTGCCCCGGGTATCAGGTCGAGCATCCGCCGGCAGCCGTCCCGGCTTCGACCTCGTCCCCCGCCCTCGCGCCGCTGCTTCCCTCCGCCGTCGCGGCGGCGATGAGCAAACGGTACTGGCTGGTCACCGAGGAGAAGGACAGCGCGGGCGCGCAGTACGACGTCGACGTATTCGTCAACGCCAAGTTCGTCCGCAAGATCCGGGCAGGCGAGCCGCAGGTGGTGCTGGAGATCACCCGCCACCTCCATCCGGGAGCGAACAAGGTGCTGTTCGCGGCCACCAAGCGCGCCGAGGCGGGGCGCAAGAGCGCCTCGCCGGCGAGCTTCCTGAAGATGGTGGTGGGCGAGGGAGACTCCGGAGGGAACACGGTGACCATCGACAATCCGCTGATCGAGTCGAAGCGCACGGCGGCGGAAACCGAAAACGTGAACGAAGAGTTCACCATCCAGGGCCGCTGATGCTGCAGGAAGATCCGAAGCGCACGCACGTTCCCTCCGAGCCGCAGCTGATCGTCGCTCTCTACGTAGCGACGAACCAGCCGATGGTCCAGCCGGTGGGCCGTGCCGCGCAGGCTGCGCGGGGCGCAGTGGTGGCGGTCCGGGAAGGAGCGATCTTCCACGTGATGGTGGCGCTGACGCTGGCGGAGAGCGGCGAGAACGTCATCTACTCCGCGCCTCCGGTGGAGCAGCGGGAGGTGCAGCAGGCGCTGGAGGAGGCGCTGAACTTCGCCGAGAGCATGGGGTTCATCCTCGACGGCACGGGCTGGGCGAATCTCGACGATGCCCACAGAGCGGAGCTGCTCGAGCGCACTCCAGCATTCTGGCCGCCCGCCGACGTGGAAGAGGCGGCGGGGCCCGCCGACGTGGAGGAGGAGGCGGCCGAGAAGCCGAAGACCGACGATCCGATGCAGGCGGTGGCGCGGCTCTTCGCGGCCTTCGCGCTGCTGCTCTTCGCTTCCTGCTCGGGGATGTCCGCCGAGCAGCGCGCCCAGGCCGCCGAGATCCACCAGCAGCTCGGCGACAATCTTCTCTACCAGGGGGACGCGCAGGGCGCGATCAAAGAGTACCTGCAATCGCTCGACCTCGACGAGACACCGGAGGCGCACAACGGTCTCGGCCTCATCTACTGGTACTCGCTCGGCCGGGCCGATGACGGCGCGAAGGAGTTCAAGCGCGCGCTCCAGATGCGGCCGGAGTACTCGGAGGCGATGACGAATCTGGGCGCGCTCTACATTTCCCGCAACCAGTTCACCGACGCGATTCCCTTGCTCGACAAGGCCGCGCGCGACCCGCTGTACAAGACCCGCACCGTCGCGCAGGCGAACCTCGGATGGGCGCTGTACAAGTCGGGACAGCCGGAGAAGGGGATCGGCGAGATCCGCGGCGCCTTGGCGGTGGCGCCGAAGTACTGCCTGGGATGGCGGCAGCTCGGGACCATCTATTCGGAACAGAGCAGGCTGGACGACGCGAGCAAGGCGTTCGGGCGTTACGCCGAGGAATGTCCGGACGTCGGGGACGCGCACCTGCTCTTCGGCAAGGTGCTGGCGCGGCAGCAGCGGGCGAAAGAAGCGCGCGCCGAATTCGAGCGCTGCGCGATCCCCAAGCAAGAGCGGGACAAGCCGGTCGCCTCCGAGTGTGCGCGCTTCCTCAAGGAGCTCGGGACGCCCTGAGGCCGGCGATGGTAGATTCCCGGTGCATGGAGATCCTCGAGATGCTGGAGCGGACGCCCGCGATCGTCGCGGGGATCGCGGCGCAAGTGCCGGAGTCGCTCGTAACGTTGCGGCTCCTTCGCGGGATCGCCGGCGACCAGTGGGCCCGCAGTGGCCGGCAGGAGGGCGTAGGGCCGGTCGCGATCGCCGAGCTGCCGCGCCGGATCCTCGATCACGACCTCGCCCACCTGAACGAGATCGCCGACCTGCTCGCGGACTTGATGCCTGCTCATCCGATGATCGCCGGGCTTCGGGCGCTTGCGGCGGGCGGACCCCGCAGCTCCAGGGCCGCCTGATCGGTGGACCTGCGCGCGCACTGCGTCGACGCCTTGGTGCTCCGCGCCATCCCCTACGGCGAGGCGGACGCGGTGGTCCACCTCCTGGTCCGCGGGCGCGGGCGCATCTCGGCTTTCGCGCGCGGAGCGCGCAGCTCGCGCAAGCGGTTCGGGGGAGCGCTGGAGCCGTTCCAGCGCGTCGAGGCGCTGGTGGCGGAACGGGAAGGGCAGGAGCTCTGGGCGCTGCGCGAGGCGCGGGTGGTGGAAGGGCACGCGCGCCTGCGCGAGGACCTGCACCGCATCGCGCACGCGGGGTACGCGGCCGAGCTGATCCACGATCTCACGCGGGCCGGGCAGCCCGCGGACGGACTGTTCGCGCTTTTGGAGGAATTCCTCACCCGCCTGGAGGCCGGCGCGGCTACGAGCGCGCGGCTGCGGGCGCTGGAGCTGCTCGCGCTGGAGGCGGCCGGCTTTGCCCCGGAGCTTTCGGCCTGCGCGCGCTGCGGCTCGGAAGTGCCGCAGGGCCGCGCCGGATTCGATCCGGACGCGGGCGGCGTGATCTGCGAGAGGTGCACGCAGCTCGGGACGTCGCTGGTGCTTTCGCGCGGCGCGCGCGCGGCGCTGCGGCAGCTGCGGACGGGCGGCCTGTCCGCGGCAGACGCGCCGGCGTCCGCCGACGGCTCCGGCCGTCCAGCCGACGCGCGCGCCTTCGAGGACGCCTGCGCCCAAGCGCAGCGGCCGCTGCGGGTGTTCCTGCAGCACCACATCGGCCGGGCGCTGCGCAGCAGCGAATTCCTGGCCCAGGTCGGCGCGCCTCAGTAGTCGCTTGGCCCCAATGCCATCGCCTTCCAGAGCCGGATCGCCGCGTCCGCCGGATCCGCCGCGCCCAGCACGCTGCGGATGCAGGCGACGCCGCGGGCGCCGGCTTCGAGGCAGCGGAAGGCATTGCTCTCGTTCACCCCTCCGAGCGCAAGCACCGGGATCGGGGCGGCGCGACAAGCGCGCGCCAGCGCCGCTTCCCCTTGCGCCGTCTTTCCCGGCGTGTCGTAGACGGACCCGAACACGGCGAAGTCGGCGCCCTCCCGGGACGCGCCTGCGACGTCCTCCGCGGAGTGGGCGCTGATCCCGACCACGCGCAGACCGAGGGCGCGCGCATCGGCGACCGGCAGGCCGGGGGCCGGGAGGTGCACGCCATCGGCTCCGGATGCTAGCGCGACGTCGGCGCGATCGTTGATCAAAAGCGGCGCTGCGAACCCCGTGCAGACGTCGCGCAGCGCGCGGGCCCGTTCGAGCAGCTCCCGGGCGGAGAGATCCAGCTGGCGCAGCTGCACGCCGGCGGAGCCGCGGGGAAGGACGGCGAGGGCCGCCTCGACGGCCCGGACCGGATCGCCCGAGGGCGGCGTGATCAGGTATAGCCGGATCACGCCGCCCCGATCACTCCGGCGAGCGGGCTCGACGCGCTCCCGTAGAGCTTCTTCGGGATGCGACCGGCGAGATAGGCCAGCCGGCCGGCTTCCGTCGCCAGCTTGATCGCGCTCGCCATCCCCACCGGGTCCTTCGCGCCGGCGATGGCGGTATTCACCAGCAGTCCGGACACGCCCAGCTCCATGCACAGCGCGCAATCGGACGCCGTGCCCACGCCGGCATCGACGATCACCGGGACCTTCGCCTGGTCGAGGATCATCTGCAGCGAGTACGGATTGCGCAGCCCGAGCCCGCTGCCGATGGGCGCGCCGAGCGGCATCACCGCGGCGCAGCCGGCGTCCTCCAGCTTCTTCGCGGCGACCGGGTCGTCGTTGGTGTAGGGCAGCACGCGAAATCCCTCGGCGACGAGCTGCCTCGCCGCCTTGACGGTCTCCTCCACGTCCGGCAACAGCGTCTTCGGGTCGGAGAGGACTTCCAGCTTCACCAGCGGGTTCTCGCCGCCGAGTTGCAGCTCCCGCGCCAGCCGGCAGGTGCGCACGGCTTCGTCGGCGGTGTAGCAGCCGGCGGTGTTCGGCAGGAGCACCATGTCCTTCGGGATCCAGTGCAGCAGCGAGGCCTCTCCCTTCGCCTGCAGATCGAGCCGGCGCACCGCGACGGTCACCATCTGCGCGCCGCTCGCTTCCAGCGCCGCCTTCATGGTGGGGAAGTCCTTGTACTTGCCGGTCCCCACCACCAGCCGCGAATTGAATCGATGCCCGCCCAGAACCAGCTCGTCCATTGCTCAGCCTCCACCCACGAAGGTGACGATCTCCAGCACGTCGCCCGGCGCGAGCCTCTGCTCGCCGTGCCGCGCCTTCTTCACCACTTCGCCGTTGCGCTCGACCGCCACGCGGTCGCCCCGCACGCCGAGGTGCTGCAGGAGCGCCGCCACGGTGAAGCCCTCGGGCAGCTCCACGGGCTCGCCGTTGACCGTCGCACGCATTACGGGGCGGTGATAGGCCCGGGGCGGGACCGGGTCAAGCGGCCTTGTCTCGCTGCGGGCGATGCGCGAGACTCCGCTCTCACCCGACTGGAGCGTCCGCCTTTGGACAACACGCACCTGCTGCGGCAGGTCACGATCTTCCAGGCCCTGCCGCAGGACACCATCGCCGATCTGGCGAAGCGCGTCTGGCACAAGCAGGCCGATGCGGGCTCGGTCATCGTCAGCCAGGAGGGGGCCGGCGACGCCCTGTTCGTCATCGCCAAGGGCAAGGTCAAGGTCGTCCTCTATGGCGAGACCGGCCGCGAGATCATCCTCAGCATCCTGGGAGCGGGGGACTTCTTCGGCGAGATGGCGCTGCTCGACCGCCAGCCGCGCTCGGCGAACGTGGTCGCGGTGGAGAGCTCGGAGCTGCTCGGGCTCGATCGCGAGGCGTTCCAGACGCATCTCACCTCGCATCCGTCGACCGCCATGGCCATCCTGGCCGAGATGTCTCGCAGGCTGCGCCACGCGGATGAGGTGATCGGCAATCTCGCGCTGCTCGACGTCTACGCCCGGGTGGCTCGCATCATCCGGGACCTTGCCCAGAAGGAGGGGGAGCCGGCGGACGGCGGGCTGCTGATCAAGGAGCGGCCGACGCAGCAGGAGATCGCGGGGCTGATCGGAACTTCCCGCGAGACGGTCTCGCGCGCGCTGAACGACTTCACCCGTCGCGGGCTGCTGCAGATGCAGGGAAAGAAGATCCTGGTCCGCTGGGGGTTCTTGCAGAAGGTGGAGGACGCGGCGTAGAAAACCGCCCCCGCATGTATCGCGTCAGCAAGCAGCTCTGGTTCTGCGCCGCGCACCAGGTGCGCCTCTCGGAGACACAATGCGAGGCGCTGCACGGCCACAACTACCGGGTCCTGGTGCACGCGGAGGCGAAGGAGCTGGACCGCGCCAGCTACGTGCTGGATTTCGCCGAGCTGAAAAAGGCGGCGGTGGAGATCTGCGGCCGGTTCGATCACCTGAACATCAATGACGTCGAGCCGTTCCGGGAGGGAGAGCGCAACCCCTCCGCCGAGGAGCTCGCCCGGTATCTGTGCGAGCAGCTCGGGCGGCGCTTCGACGACGATCGCGTCCGCATCTGCAAGGTCGAAGTGTGGGAGACGGACAACAACCGCGCGGAGTACGTCCCGTGAAGAACGGAGTCGGCCGCGAGCACGCGGCGTTTACGCCCTGGTTCTGGAGCTACCGGCTGGCGGCCAAGATCGAGGCGGTCGTGGTGGTATGCGTCATCGCCGGCGTGGTGGCGATCCTGGCGCTGCTGTTCCGGATGCCCGGCCCGCTCGTCGTGCACCTGCAGGACGACAAGAAGGAAGCGGTGATGGGGGCCCGCGTCCGCTGCACCTCGCCGGACCAGCAGAGCTCGCATGCGGGAAACACCGACGTATTCGGAGAGGCGAAATGGCCCGGACTCGCGCGCGGGCCCTGGACCTGCGAGGTGACGCCGCCCGAGCGCTTCCACGCGGCTGTGCAGACCGGCATCGTCACCGTGGTGCCCCGCAAGCCCGCGATGTGGACAACGGTGGTCGAGCGGCCTGCCCGCATCCTGGTGAAGGTGGTCCGGCCGCAGGGCCAGCCGCGCGCCAAGGTCGCCGTGCGCGCGGTCTGCGGCGGGGAGACCTGGGAAGCGCGGGCGGGGCTCGTCGATGGCCTCGCGACGCTGTTCGTGCCTCATGGAACGGCGTGCCGTGCCGGGCTGGTCCGGCCGGAGCTTGCCGGAGAGGGACCGGTCACCCAGGCGCGGCTCGAGTGCTCCACCGCGCCCTGCACCGATGAGATCGTCGGAGGAGTGGGCCAGACGACCAACGCCGTTCTCAGGCCCAGCGCCGAGCAGTGGGCAGCAGTGCGGCCTCCGCCAGAGCCGGACAACTCAGCGGAAGCCGCTCGGTGACCTACCTGCCTTGGTAGATGTCCATCACCTGCCGCAGGAGCTGGATCGCTTCCTCGCGCGGGCGCTGGAACGCGTTGCGGCCCATGATCGACCCGAACGCGCCGCCATCGCGAAGTCCCCGGACCTCGGTCAGGATCTCCTCGGTGCTCTTCGCCTCGCCGCCGGAGAAGATGACGATGCGCTTGCCGTTGAAGCAGCTCTGCACCACGTGCCGCGCCCGGTCCGCGAGCGTCTTCCAGGGGATGTTGTACTTCTCGAAGACCTTCTGCGCTTCGGGCTGGTAGATGAAGTCGCCCGGAGGCTTCACCTTGACGACGTGCGAGCCGAGTTGGCAGGCGATCTGCGCCGCGTAGCCAGCGACGTCCACGGCGGTCTCGCCTTTCTTGTCGGTGATGCCTTCGCCGCGCGGATATGACCAGGTCACCACCGCCAGACCGTGCGCCTTGGCTTCCTCAGCGAGGGCCCTGAGGTTTTCGTACTGGTGGTTCCGTGCCGCCGAACCGGGATAGATGGTGTAGCCGATCGCCACGCATCCGAGCCGGACGGCGTCCTTCACCGACCCGGTGACGGCGCTCTCGGCCGAATGGCCCTTGCTCAGGGTATCGCTGTTGTTGAGCTTGAGGATCAGCGGAATCTGGCCAGCGTACTTTCCCCCGACGGCCTCGATGAACCCGAGCGGGGCGGCGTAGGCGTGCTTGCCGGTTCCAGCCAACCGGCCATGCATGAGCAGGCGGTAGAGGTTGGCGAGGGTACCGGGGTTGTCCGACGGGTACCAGCTGAGGATTTCGCGAACGCGAGACGTCGTTTCCATCGAGGGTTCTCCTTGGAGGGAGGGAGGCTAGAACGGGGGCGGAGCGCTTTCAAGGAAACTCGCGAAGGGACGTGTAAAACGCTACCGCAGGAACAGGTCCGCTTCCTCGGCGAGCGCCGCGAGCTTCTCTCGCGAGGCCCACTCCGGCGTGAGCTGCACCTTGGCTCCCACCACCACCCCTCGATCGCGCAGCACCTGGACGGCGTTCTCCAGCGTCGGCCTGGTGAGCGCCTCGAGGCGCAGGATCCGTCCAGCTAGATAAGCGGCCCGGCCTCGGTCGAGCGTCTGCCGCATCCACTCGCGCGCCCCCATCGGGCCGGTGAGCAGCAGGCGCAGTCCGTCCGATGCCACCCAGGCGCCCTCGCCGAAGGGCCGCAGAAGCTCCGCCAGCAGCGACAGCATCCGCACGCCGCGCGCAACCGGCTGGACGGCGTCGCCGGCGCGCTCGACGAGGCCCCAGCGCAGCAGGAGGGCAAATGTCTCGTCCACCGTCGATTCCAGGCTCTTGCCCGGGGGGAAGATGAACTCGTACTTGACCAGGCGGGAGACGTCCCTCGCGCGCCGCAAGAGCTCCGCATGCGGCGCCGCCTGGCCTCGAAACGAGCGCAGGGCCGCCGACAGGATCGCGGGCGCGACCAGGAAATGCAGGATGCCGTTCTTGTGGTAGTCGAGCGCGATCCGGCGTTCCTCCGGAACGGCGTAGAAGCGCTCGCCGCCTGCTTCGTGCCGCTTGAGGGTGCCGTCCGCGCTGAGAGATTCTACCGCGTTCGCGACCAGCGGCCGGATCGGCCCTGCACCTCCATGCGCTCCACCGTCGAGGGCCGCGGTGTTGAGGAATTCGGCTCGATCGAGGATCTCCGTCTCGCTGAGCGCCCGGCGGTCGTGGCTCAACAGCACCGCCGCGGCGAGCCCGGTCGGGGCGAGCGGGGCAGCGGCGTTGATCCCCGCGGCGATGCGCAGCCCGAGGTGCTGCACCAGCTTCTTCTTCTCCTCGGCGGTGGCCGTCTCCGGGTCGACGCCGCGCTCGCGGAACAGCTGGGCAAGGGAGATCGGCTCCCCGGCGCGGATGGTGATCCGGCCATATCGCCGGCGCAGGATCCGCGTGGCGGAGAGCAGGGCTTTTGCGCTCTCCTTCTGCTTCTCGCCGCCGAGCAGCTCGTGCTGGTAGCTGCGGGCCTCGACGATCCTCTCGTAGGAAAGGCTGACGGGCGCGAAGTACGCATCCGGCTTCACCCCCGTGAGCCAGGCGTCTACCTCGAGCGTGAGCATGCCGAACTTGGGCGAAAGCAGCTTGCCGGTCCGCGAGCGCCCGCCCTCGATGAAGAACTCCTGCGTGAATCCGTCCTGCAGCAAGCGCTTCACGTAGGCGCCCATCGTCGCCGAGTAGATGCGGTCGCCGCGGAAGGTGCGGCGGATGAAGAAGGCGCCGCCCGCGCGCAGCAGCCGCCCGACGGGCCAGAAGTTCAGGTTGTCGCCCGCGGCGACGTGCGGCGGCTGCAGGCCGTAGTCGTCGCAGATCATCGAGAGGATCATGTAGTCGATGTGCGACTTGTGGCACGGGCAGAGGATCAGCGGTCCCTTCTTGCTCGCCTCGACCAGCCGCTTCATCCCGCCCTCGTCCACGTCCACGCCGTCGTAGATGCGGTGGAACACGAAGTCGAGCAGCCGCTTGAGCAGGTCGACGACCAGCGGGTTGTACCGGGCGGCGATCTCCCGCAGGTCCTTGCGCGCCTCCTTTTCCACGCTGCCGTCGGCCCGGCCACGCTCGCGGGCGATCTCGGCGAGGGCCCTCCGCAGCTGCAGGTCGCGCAGCGTCTCTTCGATCACCCGGTCGGCCGACTTGAGCGGCGGCCCGGTCACCACCCGTATCTCGCGCGCCAGATGATGGTGCAGCCAGCCGCGCACCCGCCGGGCCACGCGCGCCGGCTCGGCGCCGGCATTCATCGCGTTCACGTCCGCGAGCGAGACTGGCTCGCCGACTTTCACGTAGCTGCTTCTGCGGTTCAGCAGGTAGCCGAGGAAGGTGCGGATGGCACCCGGCTCCTCGGGATCGCCGAAGAGGACATCGCGCCATGATCCCCCGAGCTTCTTCGGACGCTTGCGCGAGAGGAACGTGAGCGGCACGAGCGCGATCGGCCGCGGCTGCGTCCGTTGCAGCTCGATGAGCGCTGGAAAGGGATCGGGCAGCGTGGTCACCGCGGATGGCAGCGTGCGCGGAGCGCGCAGGAACACCATCGCCGCCTCGCCGCGGCGCACGGCTTCGAGGACGTTCGCGACCTCTCCGCCCTGCCGGGCGCGCACTTGCCGGCCGCCGAGATACCAGCGCGCGAACGGGCCGAAGATCCGGGACCCGAGCCCGGTGGCTGCGCGCGCTAGCGGCAAGGCGAGCTTGGAGAACGTCCAATTGAAGAAGAGCAGGGGGAGCAGCGAGCTCGAGCGCAGGACGTAGACGAGCGTTGCCTCCTCGCTCAGCTTCTGCAGGGGCGCGACGGCGTCGGCGGGAAAGGGCACGGGATCGAACAGCTTGTGCAAGAGCCAGCGCGCGAAGGGGCCGTAGTGCCCGGGCCGGCGCGCGGAGAGCGCCTGGGCCGCGGGGACGAGCTGCGTGCCGGGCGCGGAGTCGGCCATTGAGAGGCACTGTAGCCGAGTCGGCGGGGACGTGAAGTCTTCAGCCCGAGCGCAGGCGCGTAAGGATCCGTCCCCTGTTGGAGGTTCGCACTCAGGCGCTAAGCCGCATTCGGCGGCCGCGATTAGTGACGGGCCGCCGACCGACGGTGCGCGTCGCTGTTCTCCTCGTGGATCATGCCCTCGACCTTCTTCTGCAGATCCGGAGTCACCTTCATCTGGTGCGCATTCTCCGCGTGCTTGGAGACCTGCTTGAGGATCTCCTCGTTGTTCTCTCCCCGGGCCACGAAATCGCAGTTCGCTCCTACGTCACGGCAGTGGAAGTCCTTCATGGCGGTGCTCCCGGCGCAACGGCGCCACCGTCCCGATATGCCCGAGGGCCGTCAAAGGCCAGTGGCGAAGGGTCAGCGCGTCGAGCAGCCGGCCGAGCCGCCCAGTGTCGCCAGCTCGGCTACCGCCTTGCCGGGCTCGCTGGCGAGGGCACGGGCGAGATGCTCGAGCCGGCTCGCCGCCCCGGGCGTGGCGCGGAGCCAGGCGATGCAGGCGGAGCCGCCCGATCGCTCCAGCTTCTCCGTCGCGCCGCGCGCTTCGCGCACTTCGCTCAGCCAGAGATCTCCGGCGGCGCGTTCGAGCGCGTCGAGCAGCCCGCGGCGCTCGGCGAGCTGGCCGGCGACGTCCAGCTCCGCTTCTTCCTCGCTGAGACCATCGTCCTGGGCGCGGGTGCAGAGCGCGTCGAAAAGGGCGGAATCCCGGCCGAGCTCGGCGCGCACCCACGTCACCAGGAACGCCGGATCGATCTGCGCGGCCATCAGCGCGGATTGTACTGGAGGTCGTACGTGGCGGTCTCGTCCGCCCGGATCTGTACCTCGGCCTCGCGTTCGCCGAGGCGTTCGTGCCAGATCTTGATCCGGTGTCTTCCCGGAGGCAGGTCGGCGATGCCGTACCTCCCGTCCTCGCCGGTGACCGCGAAAGCGGCGGTCGGGAGCACCACGAGCCAGGCCCGCATCCAAGGGTGCACGTCGCAGCTGACTTTGAACATGCCGTCCTTCTGCAGCTTGGTGGGAACGACGTGGCCGGGGATCGGCATGGCGTAGTTCATCAGCTTCACGTCACCCGCCTGGGCACGCACGTTGTGCAGCGCCTTGTCGCTATTGATCACGTCGACCGTGCTGCCGACGGGCGCCACGACCACGTGGGGAACGAAGGCGCAATGCTGCTGATCGAGCTTCTCCTTGCGCGCCTTGACGTCCTTCGGGACCGGCACGTCGGTGAGCCAGATGACCGCGTTGCGCACGCCGCCTCCCTGCGAAACCTCCACCGATTCGTCGGGTTTGTTGTTGCCGCACACTTTCATGTCGCGGGTCACGGGCAGGGGAGCGAGCTTGGGAGCGAGCCCGCTCAAGGTCACCTTGCCGGAGAGCGCTCCCGTGCCGGCGGCGAGCAGAAGTGCGAGGACGATCATGGGGGCCGGACTAGAAAGCATTTCGCAGACGGCCGCAAGACGCGGCCCTTGACACCCCGCACTGCCTGTCTACATTCGCGCCCCCGTTTACCCATCCGGAGGCTGATTCATGGCGGCGAAGGAGATCGCGTTTCATCAAGCGGCACGGGAGCAGATCCTGCGTGGAGTGAAGATCCTCTCCGACGCGGTGGCCGTGACCCTCGGCCCCAAGGGCCGCAACGTGGTGCTGGAGAAGTCGTTCGGCGCCCCCACCGTCACCAAGGACGGCGTCACCGTCGCCAAGGAGATCGACCTGGGCGACCACTTCCAGAACATGGGCGCACAGATGGTGCGCGAGGTCGCCACCAAGACGAGCGAAGTGGCCGGCGACGGCACCACCACCGCGACCTTGCTCGCCACGGCCATCTACAGCGAGGGCATGCGCCTCGTCGCCGCGGGGCACAATCCGATGGCGCTCAAACGCGGCATCGAGCAGGCCGTGGAGGCCATCGTCGCGGAGCTGAAGAAGCGCAGCACCAAGACGCAGGGCAAGACCGAGATCGCCCAGGTCGGCGCCATCTCCGCAAACGGCGACGAGGGCATCGGCAACATCATCGCCGACGCAATGGAGAAGGTCGGCAAGGAAGGCGTGATCACCGTCGAGGAGGCGAAGGGCCTCGAGACCACGCTCAAGGTGGTCGAGGGCATGCAGTTCGACCGCGGCTACATCTCCCCGTACCTCGTCACCGATCCGGCCCGCATGGTGGTGGAGCTCGAGGATCCGTTCATCCTCATCACCGAGCGGAAGATCAGCGCGATGGCGGACCTGATCCCGCTTCTCGAGCAGGTGGTGCGCACCGGCCGGCCCATTCTCATCATCGCCGAGGAGGTGGAGGGTGAAGCGCTGGCGACGCTGGTCGTGAACAAGCTGCGTGGCACCCTCAAGGTGGCGGCGGTGAAGGCGCCCGGATTCGGGGACCGCCGCAAGGAGATGCTCAAGGACATCGCCGTGCTCACCGGCGGACAGGTGATCTCGGAGGAGCTGGGCAAGAAGCTGGAGCAGGTCGGGCTCAATGATCTCGGCCGTTGC
>VBKQ01000105.1 GCA_005879505.1 Deltaproteobacteria bacterium | reverse complement strand
CCCGTCACCAGCCGCCCGCGAGCGACATGCCCGCGATGGACATGCCCGCGCATCATCATCACTCCAGCGACCAGGTCGATACGCTGATGCAGGAGGGCGTGACCCTGCAGACCTCACTCGCGGTCACCACGGCCCGGGTGCTCTTTGGTCTGGTCGTCGGATTGCCGCTCGGAATGTTGATGGGGCTTCTCATGGGCTGGAGCCGCCGCGCCGACGACTACCTGCACCCGATCTATGTGCTGATCCGCTCGGTCCCGCCGCTGGCGCTCATCACCTACATCATGCTCTGGCTCGGGCACAGCGAAGCGCACCGGCTGATCCCCGTCGTGTACGCGGTCGCCGTCACGGCGGTGATTCCCACCTATCACGGCGTGCGCGACGTCGCCGGCAAGTACGTCGTGGCGGCGCGATCGCTCGGCGCGAGGGGACGGCTCCTGCTCGCCAAGGTGGTGCTGCCAGCTGCAGCGCCGGCGGTGCTGGGCGGTCTCCGGTACTCGGTCGCCATCGCCTGGATGACCGCCGTCGGCGCGGAGATGCTGATGGCGGAGAACGGCATGGGCAATCTCCTGGTGGGGGGCGGCATGTGGTCCTCGCGGCTGCAGACGCGATCGGATCCGGCCGTGATCGTCGTCGGCATCCTCGCCCTGGCGGCCGCAGGCTGGGCGATGGACATGCTGGCGAGGACCGTGAGCGCGCGCCTCACGCGCTGGGCAAGCTGATGGCGTCGCCGAGGGTGAGGCGGGGGAGCGTTGCGCTGCTGGCACTCGCCGTCTTGTACGTGATCGCGGCCCAGGTCGGCCGCGGGCGGCTGCCCGATCGGATCTGGATGGGGGCCCACTACGTCGAGAACGTCCAGCTGCTCCCGACGTGGCGTTCGCTGGCCGAAGAGGGAGCGTTCCTCCTCGAGTCAGGCATCCTGCTGGGCAGCGCGCTGGTGAGCACCAGAAGGGTCGCGCTCGGACTCTTCCTTGGCTCGGTCGCGGGGATCATCCTCGGGCTCCTCACCGGATGGGGGGCGCGCGCGGAATCGCTGGCCGATCCCTGGGTCACGCTCTTCCGTTTCACGCCCGCGCTCGCCCTCTTGCCGCTCTACGTAGTCTGGTTCGGCTACGGTGAGGCTTCCAAAGTGCTCCTCATCGCGACCAACGTGGCGGTGATCACGCTGTTCGGAGCGCACCACGGTGTGCGCGGAGTGCCCCGAGTGTACCTCGACGCGGCGGCCTCGCTCGGGGCCAGCCGCTGGCTGCGCTTCCGCAGGATCGTCCTGCCCGCAGCGTTTCCCTCGATCTTCACCAGCATCCGCATCGCAGCGGGTCTGGCGTGGGTGACGATCGTGGTCGCCGAATTGATCGACGCCAGGATGCCCAGCCTCGGCTATCTGCTCGCGCTGTCCGGAGCGTACCCGCGGGTGCCGACCATGCTGATCGGCATCGCGACGGTGGGCGGGCTGGTGCTCGTGTTCGACCTCCTCGCGCTGCTGTTGCACGCCAGGGCGACGCGCTGGATGGGGCGGGCCGAATGACGGCGAATGCCTCCCCGCCGCTGCTGGAGGCGCTGGACGTCAGCTACACCTATCCCGGCCTGACGCCGACGCAGGCGCTGGAAGGCCTGAGCCTCGAGGTCAAGGAGAACGAGTTCCTGGCCCTGCTCGGTCCCGTAGGCTGCGGAAAGACGACGCTGCTGCGCATCTTCGCCGGGTTCCTTCGCCCGACGAAGGGATCGGTCCGCTGCGCCGGCTCGAGCATCGAGGGCCCCGGCTGGCAGCGGGGATACGTCCTGCAGGAACCCTCCATCTTTCCCTGGATGACGGTGAGGGAAAACCTGGAGTTCGGCCTTCTCGCCAAGGGCGTTGCTCCCGCAGCGAGGCGAGTTGTGAGCGACGAGCTCCTCGGCCTCATCGGCCTCTCGGCGTTCGAGGCGGCGTTCCCGAAGGAGCTGTCCACGGGCATGTCGAAGATGGTCGAGGTGGCGAGAGTGCTCGCGACCGATCCGTCCATCCTCCTGCTCGACGAGCCGTTTGGCGCCCTCGACGCCCAGACGCGGGCCCGGATGCAGGACGCGCTCGCCGGTCTCTGGGAGCGGCGGCGCAAGACCGTGCTCTTCGTCACTCACGACGCGGAGGAAGCTCTCTATCTCGGCGATCGGATCGTGGTGCTTTCGCCGCGTCCAGGAAAGGTGAAGGCGCACTTCGCTGTCGATCTTCCCCGGCCGCGCTCGCTCGAGACCCGTTTCTCGGCTGGATTTCTCGCCATCAAGCGGAAGGTCTGGGAAGCGACCGGGACAGGGCCTTAGTCCGAGACCTCTGGCACGGGAATTGGATGATGCGAATGCGCCGGCGGGCCTGATCGCGAAGCGGCCGACAGACTGAATCGCGCTCGGGCTGAGAGCGGCGCTCCGCAGGTCAGGGCGGAAGGCGCGCGAGGATCTCCTTGAAGCGCGGCAGCCCCCGCATGGAGTCCAAGTCCGGATCGTTCTCCAACCAGGCGCGAAAGCCGCGACCCGTAGCGACGGCCCGGTCGAGCAGGTCGAGCGCCTTTTCCATGTCCCCCGCGGCGGCGAAACCGCAGGCGGCGTTGTACAGCACCGTAAAGTCGTACGGTCTCAAAGCAATGGCCTGCTGTAGCCGATCGATTCCCGTTTTCCGTTCACCCTGCGCCACCATCACCGAGCCGGACAAATACAGCGCACGTACGTCGTCCGGGCTGTTGCGCAACACCCGGTCGGCCGCCTCGACAGCGCGCTTGCGCGCCGAGCGGGCGTTGGCCGGCTGGTCGAGCCTCTCGTACGGCATGGCGGCGAGCGCCGGGAGCGAGGGCTGTGGCGCGCCGGAAGCTCTCGTCTGCCTCATCGTTGCGTCCCAGTCCCGCCAGGACGTTGGCGCGCGCGACGTGCGCCTCGGCCAGGTCGGGATCGAGCCGCAGTGCCTCATCACTCGCGGCCAGCGCCTCGGCGCGAAGGGCGGGCTGCGCTTCCTTGGGGACGAGCAGCCACTGCACCAGCGTGATGTCTGCATCAGCGAGACCGGCGCGAGGAAGCGCGAACGCCGGATCGAGCGCGATGGCGCGTTTGAACATCTGCCTCGCCAGTTCCTGGTTCTCGGGCCCCAGCGTGCGCACGTACTGCCGGCCACGCAGGTACATCTCGAACGCTTGCGAGTTCGTCGTCCCGGACCGGCGTAGGCGGACCGCCTCGTCGGACGAGACCCGCAACTGCAGCGCCGCCACCACGGCACGAGCGATCTCCTCCTGGATGGCGAAGGCGTCCTGCACGCCGCGGTCGAACTTGTCGGACCACAGCTCGTAGCCGTCGTGGCTCACCAGCCGCGCGCTCACCCGCAGCCGGTCTCCGATCTTGCGCACGCTCCCTTCCAGGAGCGTCGATACTCCGAGCGCGCGCGCCATCACGGGTGCGTCTGCCGGCTTGTCCTTGAACTGGAACGAGGAGGTCCGGGCCGCGACGCGCAACCCGGGGACGGTGCAGAGGGCATCGATGATCTCCTCGGCGATCCCGTCGCACATCCAGTCCTGATCCTTCGCCGGGCTCAAGTCCTTGAAAGGCAGCACCGCGATGCTCGCCGACTCCTCTCTAGCCGGCGCCGCGCGATGCGACTTCCAGAAGTACCAGCCGACGCCTGGAGTGCCCAGGGCGAGTCCGACCACGACGAGGGTCAACAGCAAACGGCCGCTTGGCGCCGGTCCGGTGCGCTCGATTCGGCCGCCCTTCAGATCGAGTGCCCAAGCGAGCACGAGCGTGAAAGGGAAGCCGATGCCGAGCGCCACCACGGTGGCCGAAAGCACCCACTCCGGAAGCTGTAGCCCGTGCATCACCGGCTCGATGATCTGAAGGACGGCGAACGAGACGATCCCGTATCCGATGAGTGCGCGGAAGACCCGGCGGCGCTTCATCTCTTCGAACCAGGACTCCACGCGGCCGATGATAGCGCTTTCCCGCTTCCGACCGGCGTCGGCGGAGGGCTCAGACGAGCCGGGTATGGATGGGCGAGCCCGTCTTGATGGTCTTCGTGACCGGCGTTCTCTCCGCAACCTCGGCCAGACGGCGGCGCTGCTCTTCTGTCAGCGGCGCCGCGAAACGGATCTCGCGTTCGATCCGGTCGGCGCCGTCGTCCGATTTGTCGTGCCGCAGCTCGACGTGGATGTGCCCGAGCCGCCAGCCCTTCTTCTCGGCGTACATGCGCAGGGTGATGGAAGTGCAGGCGCCCAGCGCGGCGAGGAGGAGGGCATAAGGCGTGGGGCCCGTATTGGCCCCGCCGGCGCTGACCGGCTCGTCCGCCTTCAGATCGTGAAGCCCGGCCTTGATCCGCTGGGCGTATCCGGTTTCGCTGTCGACGGCGGTAATTGCGATCGCGGCCACTCGCGTCTCCTCTCTCGAGCTTCAGTTCCAGGCCAGCTGGGAGCGACGCGCCCAGTACTCCTCCGCGGGTTCACCGAGCTCATCGAGCATTTCCAGATCCTCCGCTGACAGCCGCAGATCGAGAGCGCGGAGGTTGGAATCGAGTTGCACTCCTGTCGCCGCCCCGAGGAGGACGACGTCGGCCCACGGCTCGCGAGCGACGAACGCGAGCGACACCGCATCCGGCGATGCGCGGAGCCGATCGGCGACGGTCCGCAGCGGACCAGCTCTTCCTTCCTCCCCCTTCACCGTGAGCCGGCCGTTCGCGAGCGGCTCCTTCACCAGGACCGTCAGGCCCGCCTGGTGCGCCTCCCGCAGCGCCGGTCCGGCAGAGGCCTCCAATAGGTTCCAGGTCGCCTGCACGGCGGAGAAAAGTTGCACGCCGTCGAAGCGCAGCTCGATGGCCCGGCGAATGGTCTCGGGCTGCCGGGTGCCGGTCGCCGTCACGCCCAGGTACAGGCCGTTTTGCTGGAGGCGCCTGAGCCTTTCCAGGACCTGCCGGTTCTCCAGCACGTGCGTCTCGGGGGCGGCGGAGTGGATCTGGTACAGGCGGAGGTAGGGACCGAGCAGGGAAGTCGATTCGGCGACCTGGGCGTCCAGCATCGCATCGCTGTGGTCCTTCACTTCCTGCACGCGGCCATCGACCTGCCAATCGCCGGTATAGCGATACCCCCACTTCGAGCCGACGACGATCTCGGGGGGCCGGATGCCCCGGCTGTCGATCCATCCGCGCAGGAACTGCTCGGCCCGGCCGTACGACCGGGCGGCGTCGAAGTAGCGGATGCCGGCCGCGAAGGCCTGGTCGAGCACGCGGTGCGCGTGCGTTTCCATCGCCTCGACCGAGCGACCTTCGGGGAGATCCGCTCCGTGTCCGACGTTGATGTAGGCCGGCCGGCCCAGCGCGGCCATCCCGAGCCCGAATCGGGTGAGCGCGGGACCGTCGCGCCCCAGACGGCGGGTCTGCGGCTCGAGGCTGGCGCTCGCGTGGGGCTTCTGGTGCAACTGCTTTTCGTTGCGTTGGTGCTGCTCGTGAAGCTCGGTGGAGACGTTTCCGGCTTCGCGATCCGGCGGTTTCACGGGTGCGGCGCATGCGGCGCGGAGTAGTGGCGCGCGGCGGATTCGCCCGGAAGGACGGCGAGGCCGTCGACCATCAGATCGTCGACATAGCAGTACACCCAATCCTCGCCGGGCTCGTACGACTTGACGACCGGGTGTTGCGAGCGGTGGAAGTGCTTCGTCGCGTGCTTGTTGGGCGAAGAGTCGCAGCAGCCGACGTGTCCGCAGGACATGCAAAGCCGCAAGTGGACCCATTCCTCTCCGGAGTCCAAGCATTCCTTGCAGCCGTGACCGCTCGGCTTGACGGGTTCGCGGCCTTGCTCGTCGAGTTTCTCGAGGTCAGCGCAGGTATCTTCCACGAGAGCCCTCCTTGAGGCTGTACCGCTTCGTAACGGAACCGGCGGGAAGTGCAAGGAGCGAAGTCTAGCCTGTCCCCTGCAGGCGCGCCTCCCTCAGATCCAGCTCGTGCTCGATCTGCCGCAGCACGTCGTCGTTGATGCGGCCCTCCTCGCGCAAGCGGATGGCAGCCTCGCGCTCTGCGCGCAAGAGCTCGAGCGACACTTCGCGCAGGCGGCGGCGGTTGTTCGCGGCGGCGCGGCTGTCTTCCGAGTCATCCAGGCTCAGGCTGGCGAGACGGCGGCGATAATGTTCGGCGACGTCGTCATAGAGGGGAGCGAGCTCGGCGCCGTCGGCGGCGCGCATCGGCTCGAGCTTCGACATCGCCGACTGGAGCACGATGCGTCGCGCCTCCTGCTCCTCGCAGTCGGGCCCCGGGTCGCGCGCCAGCCCGAGGAAGCGGATCAGCGGCGGCATCGTGAGGCCCTGAACGACGAGCGTGGCGACGATTACGCAGAAGGTGATGAACACGATCGCGTCCCTGTACGGCAGGGCCTCGCGACCGGGCATGGTATGCGCCAGCGACATCGCGGCGGCCAGAGCGATGACGCCCCGCATTCCCGACCACCCGATGACGAAGAGTTGCTGGCGTGATGGGCGCGTCACCTCCTGCCGCAGGATGCGGCGGCGAATGAAGTACGAAAGTCGTGCGGCGGGAAAGACCCAGATCAACCGAAGCGCGATCACGAGCGCGCTGAAGGCGGCGCCGGCCGCTATCATCCGGCCGAGGCCCATCTCGCGAATGCCGCTGACGACGACGGGGAGCTGCAGCCCGATCAGGACGAACACGAGCCCGTTCAGCACGAATGTGAGCGCGTCCCAGACCGCATAGGCCTGCAGGCGCACCGCCGGGGAGAAGAAGCGCGTGCTCCTTCGGCTGAGGAAGAGACCTGCCGCGACGACGGCGAGCACGCCGGAGGCGTGGAGGGCATCGGCGATCAGATACGCGCCGTAGGGCACGAGCAGGCTGATGGCAATCTCGATCGGACCGTCGTCGATGCGGTGCTCGAACCAGTCGACGATCACGCCCAGTAACAGGCCGACCGCAATCCCGCAGACGACCAGGTAACCGAAGCGAAACGCCGCGTACGGCACCGAAGGGACGGTTCCCATCCCCAGGATCAAGATGCCGAACTCCAAGGCCAACAGGCCCGTCGAGTCGTTCACCAGGCTTTCGCCTTCGAGCACGTCGGCGATGCGGCGTGGAAGGCCCATCTCCTTCGCCGTGGAAGTGGCGGCGATGGCGTCCGTCGGCGAGACGATTGCCCCCAGGACGAATCCGACGCGCCAGTCGAACCCAGGCAGGATCCACGGCGCCGCGAGGGCGACGCCGGCCACGGTGAAGGCGACGAGCCCGACGGCGAGCGACGTGATGCTGACCAAGTTGAAGGAGAATTCCCGCCAGGACGTCGTCCAGGCGGACGCGTAGAGCAAGGGTGGGAGCACCACGAAGAAGATGGCGTCGGGATCGAGCGTCGCCCTGGGGATCCCGGGGACGAAGCTCACCAGGACGCCGGCGACGAGCAGCACGATCGGATACGGAGCCCGCAGCCTGCGCGCGAGGGCGCCGAATGCGACCACGACCAGAAGCAGGAGCACGAACACGAGCTGTGAGGCGTGGACTCCGCCGACTTCCATGGTGCCTCTTCGACGTCACCGGATGCTGCTCGGCGATCTCTCTACCACGGTCTGCCGCGTTGCACGGGAGGGAAGGCCGACCCAGGAAACGATTCCGGCGGCGGCGCAGACCGCCGACGTCGCCAGCAGGGATCCGCGGATCGTGCCCAGGAAGGGGGTGCCGCTCATCGCGGTGGAAACGTTTCCCACGGCCGGCAGGATCGCGATTCCGAGCAGCCCGGCAACGCGCGCGACGGCGTTGTTCACGGCAGAGGCAATTCCGGCGTCGCTCTCGTCCGCGGCGCTCATCACCGCTGAAGTGAGGGGCGCGACGGTGAGCGAGAGTCCCACCGCGAACACGCACATCCCGGCGAGCAGCCAGGGCAGGTTGCGGGCGAAGAGCCCCGCCTGCGCGGCGATCGCGAGCCCGGCGCCAGAGCACAGAGGTCCGATGGTCATCGGAACGCGGTATCCGCTGCGGTGGGCGAACTTTCCCGCCAGCGGCGAGAGCACCAGCATGATCGCCGCCAGCGGCAGGAGGATGAGGCTCGATCCGAGGGGCCCGTAGCCGAGACCCTGCTGGAGCCCCAGCACGACGAGGAACATCGCTCCGGAGAGCCCGAAGTACATCATGAGCGTGGTCAGGTTCGCGGCGGAGAACTGCCGCCGCCGGAAGAGCGCCAGCGGGAGCATCGGACGCGCGGCATGGCGCTCCCAAGCGATGAATGCAGAGAGCGTGACCACGCCGAGGACGCCGCTCAGCCACGCCGGCCGCGGCCACCCCTGCGGCGGGCCCTCGATGAGGGCGTAGACGAGGCCGCCCAGGCAGACGGCGCCGAGCGCCGCCCCGACCCAGTCCAGCGCGGCTCGTGTCCTCGGCACTGCTCGCTGCAGACAGCGGCTTCCGATCACGACCGCCATCAGCGCGAGCGGCAGGTTGAGGAAGAAGATGGAGCGCCACGACAGTGTCTCCACGAGCCATCCGCCGGCGAGCGGACCCACCGCCGTCATCACTCCCGACAGTCCGGTCCAGGCACCGACCGCTGCATCCTGATCCTCGGCGCGGATGCTGCTCTTGAGAATCGCGAGGCTGGAGGGGACGAGGAGCGCCGCGGCCACTCCCTGCAGCGCGCGCGCCCAGCACAGCATCGCCAGAGTGCCGGCGACGCCGCAGAGCGCGGAAGTCGCGCCGAAGGCGAGGGTGCCCGCGAGGAAGACTCGCGAGCGGCCGATGACGTCGCCGAGCGTTCCTCCGAGGAGGATGAAGGCAGAGAGCGTCAAGAGATAGGCGTCGACGATCCACTGCAATCCCGACAACGACGCGCCCAGCTCCCGGGCGAGCGTCGGCAAGGCGACGTTCACGACGGTGCCATCGAGAAATGCCATCCCCGAGGCGAGCACGGTCGCGGCGAGGATGCCCCGGCCTCTCGGCGAATGCAGAGCGGCTCCCTGGTCGCTCCCCATGCGGCTCCCTGCGCTAGCGGCTCGGGGCTGAACATACCTTGGCGAAGGACCCAGGGGGGCGTTACGTGCACGATCATTCCTTGGAGGCGACATGACGCCGGCCGCTGCCAACGGGATCTGGCCAGCCCTGCCGCTAGAGCAGTGGGAAGACACCTTTGCCACCCTGCACATGTGGTCGCAGATCGTCGGCAAGACGCGTCTCGCGCTCGCCCCGATGACGAATCACTGGTGGAACGTCACTCTCTACGTCAGCGCGCGCGGCCTGACGACGGGTCCGATGCCGTGTGGCGAGCGGACGTTCGAGATCGAGTTCGACTTCCTCGATCATGTCCTCGCGCTGCGCGTGGACGACGGCACGACGCGGACCATGCCGCTCGTTCCCCGGAGCGTAGCGAACTTCTATCGCGAGTACCTGGGGCTGCTCGAAACCCTCGGCATCGCCGTGCGGATCTGGCCGGTGCCGGTCGAGGTCGTGGAGGCGATACCGTTCCGGGACGATCGGAAGCACGCTGCCTACGATGCAGACGCCGCCCAGCGCTGCTTCCGCGTGCTCGAGCAGGCCGACCGCGTGCTGAAGGAGTTCCGCGGACGTTTCCTCGGCAAGTGCAGCCCGGTGCACTTCTTCTGGGGCGCGTTCGATCTCGCGTGCACCCGTTTTTCAGGCCGTCGCGCCCCGATGCATCCGGGCGGCGCGCCGAACACTCCCGACTATGTGATGCACGAAGCGTACTCGCACGAATGCATCAGCGCGGGCTGGTGGCCGGGTGGCGGCCCGATCCGGGAAGCAGTCTTTTACGCGTACGCGTATCCTGAGCCGGCAGGCCTGCCCGAGGCGTCCATCCAGCCGGGCGAGGCGTACTACCACAAGCAGATGCGCGAGTTCGTCCTGCCCTACGAAGCCCTGCGCGCTGCTCCCGATCCGGACGAGGCCTTGCTCGCTTTTCTGCAGAGCACGTACGACGCGGCCGCCGATCTGGCCGGTTGGGACCGCAAGGCGCTGGAAAGAAGGGGGGAGGGACGATGGGTGCCCCACAGGAGCTGAAGGGTCCCGATCTCGCTGCCGGGATCGATGGGTCGGAGCTGAGGGACGGCGAGCCGCTCCTCGGTCACGCCGCGGGCGAGCCGATCGTGCTGGTCAGGAGCGCGGGCGAGGTCTGCGCGGTAGGCGCGGTTTGCACGCATTACGGCGGCCCCCTTTCGGAGGGGATCGTCGAGGGCAACACCATCCGCTGCCCATGGCACCACGCCCGATACGATCTGCGCACCGGCGCCGCGGCGCGGCCCGGCCGCGACGCAATCGCCTGCTACCGCGTCGAACGGCAAGGCGCGCGAATCCGGGTCGGCGAACGGATCGAATCGCCGCGGCCGGCACCGGCCGCAGGCCCGCAGAGCGTCGTGATCGTGGGCGCAGGCGCAGCCGGGAACGCGTGCGCCGAGGAGCTGCGCCGGCAAGGATACGCGAACGCCATCACCATGATCGGCAGCGAGGGCACGGTCCCGGTGGACCGCCCCAACCTGAGCAAGGACTATCTGGCCGGGACAGCGCCGGAAGACTGGATCCCGCTGCGCGGCCGCGACTTCTATTCGGAACGGAAGATCGATCTGCTCGAGCAGGCCGAGGTCACCTCCGTCGATGCCGGACGCCGGGAGGTGCGGCTCTCGACGGGAGAGTCGCTTCGCTTCGGCGCGCTGCTGCTCGCGACCGGCGCGGAGCCGATCCGCCTGGGCATCCCGGGCGCGGACCGCGCCCTGACCTTGCGATCGTTCGCCGACAGCAAGGCCATCGCGGCGCGCGCCAGTTCCGGCCGGCGCGCCGTCGTCATCGGCGCCAGCTTCATCGGCCTGGAAGTGGCGGCGTCGCTGCGAGCCCGCAAGCTCGAGGTATCGGTGGTCGCTCCGGAGTCGAGCCCGCTCGAGCGGGTGCTCGGCCGCGAGGTCGGGGAGTTCGTGCGCGCGCTGCACGAGGAGCACGGCGTGCGCTTCCACCTTGGCCGAAAACCTGCGCGCATCGATCCTGCCGCGGTTGCGCTCGATGACGGCAGCGTGCTGCCGGCCGACCTGGTGGTGATGGGCGTCGGCGTGCGCCCGCGGCTTCGGATCGCCGAGCAGGCCGGGCTGAAGCTGGACTCCGGCATCCTCGTCGACGCCACGCTGCGGACCAGCGCGGCGGACATCTGGGCAGCCGGGGACATCGCGCGGTTTCCCGACCCGCGCAGCGGCAGGTCCATCCGGATCGAGCACTGGGTGGTCGCCGAACGGCAGGGACAGCATGCGGCCAAGGCGATGCTGGGCACACGCGAGCCGTATCGCTCGGTCCCCTTCTTCTGGAGCCAGCACTATGACGTGCCCATCAACTACGTCGGGCACGCCGAAGGGTGGGATTCGCTCCAGGTCGTCGGCAGCATCGCCTCGCGAAGCTGCCTGGTGGCCTACCGCCAGGCCGGGCGCGTGCAGGCGGTCGCATCCGTCTACCGCGATCGCGAGAGCCTGTTGATCGAAGCGGCGATGGAACGTGGCGACGATGCGGCCGTAGAGGCTCTCCTCCGCGCCTGACCAGGGGTTCCGCTTTGGCCATCCTCTGGTGACCAAGGATTGTCTGGGGGACTTGCTTTCCAGGCCCCAGGATCGCTCTACTGCGCTCGATGTCGAGCATCGATCGCCATTTCACGCGCGAGCTCGTCGCCCTCGACGCTTCGGCCGAATGCCGCGAAGCCGCGAGGATCATGGCGGAGAAGAACATCGGCGCCGTGGCGGTGAAGCAGGGCGGCAGGATCGTCGGCGTGGTGACCGAGCGCGATCTCGTCTACAACGTGCTCGCCGAAGGCGGCCGCTGCGAGGAGCGCATCGCAGACGCGATGCGAAGGGACCTGCCCGCCATCCCGCCCAGCGCATCGGAAGCTGAGTGCGCTGACTTGATGCGCGTGCACTTCACCCGCCATCTGCTCGTCTCCGACGAGAGCGGGATCGTCGGCATCATCTCCATGCGCGACGTGATCCGTCTCATGCTCGAAGAGAAGCAGTGGTTGATCGACGAGCTGCAGATCTACATCTCCGGGCGGTAGTGGCCGATGAAAGTGGCCGTCCTAAAGGAGATGGTCGCCGGAGAAAAGCGGGTCGCGGCGGTCCCTCCGACGGTCGAGAAGATGGTCGCGGCGGGGATGGAGGTGTTCGTCGAGGCCGGCGCGGGCCTCGCTTCCGGCTTCGCCGACGCCGAGTACGGGACAGCGGGCGCGAAAGTACAGGCATCGCCCGGCGCCCTGCTCGAGAGCGGCGACGTGCTGCTCAAGGTCCAGCGCCCCTCCGCCCAGGAGCTGGACGGCATTCCCGAGCGCGTCGCGGTCGTGGCGTACTCGCTCCAGAGCCGCGGGGATGCCGAGCTCACCGAACGGCTGAAGCGCCGCCGGATCTCCGCCCTTTCGCTCGACCTGCTCCCGAGGATCGCGCGCGCGCAGGGCATGGATGTGCTCAGCTCGATGGCCAACATCGCCGGCTACAAGAGCGTCCTCATCGCCGCCAACGCCCTGGGCAAGTTCTTCCCCATGTTGATGACCGCCGCGGGGACCGTCCTGCCGGCCAAGGTCTTCGTCATCGGTGCAGGCGTCGCGGGACTCCAGGCGGTCGCCACGGCCCGGCGGCTGGGAGCGGTGCTGAGCGCCTTCGACATCCGCCCCGCGGTCAAGGAGCAGGTGGAGAGCCTGGGGGCACGGTTCGTCGCGGTCGACCTCGCCGAGCACGCCGAGGACGCCAAGGGCTATGCCAAGGAGGTGAGCGCCGAGACGGCCCGCAAGGAGAGGGAGCTCTTGCTACAAGAATTGAAAGCGACCGACGCGTGCATCACCACCGCGCTGGTGCCGGGAAAGCGCGCGCCCGTCCTCGTCACCGCGCAGATGGTCGAAGCGATGAGGGCCGGCTCGGTGATCGTCGACATCGCGGCCGAGCAGGGCGGCAACTGCGAGCTGACGGATCCGGGCAAGGAGATCGTGCACCAGGGCGTGACCATCATCGGGCCCCTGAACATCCCTAGCGCGATGGCCTTCCAGGCCTCGCAGCTCTACTCGCGCAACGTCCTCAATTTCCTCATGCACCTCTACGACCGGCAGGCGAGGAAGATCTCGCTCGATCCTGCCGACGAGATCGTCAAGGGCTGTCTGATCGCGCACGCCGGAGAGATGCTGCAGCCGGCTTAGGGGGAAACATGATCGACCTCGGGCTGATCGGCGATCTGTACGTGTTCGTGCTCGCGGGATTCCTCGGTTACCAGGTCATCTCGCGGGTCTCGCCGCTGCTGCATACGCCGCTGATGTCGGCGACCAACGCGATCTCGGGGATCTCGCTGGTCGGATCGCTGGTGGTGGCGGGAGCGGGATACAACCGGGTGAGCACCTTGATGGGTTTCATCGCCGTCACCGCCTCCACCATCAACGTGGTGGGCGGATTCCTCATCACCGACCGGATCTTGAAGATGTTCCGCGCCCGCAAATAAATGCGCCGCGATCTGCTCC
>VBKQ01000104.1 GCA_005879505.1 Deltaproteobacteria bacterium | reverse complement strand
CCGGGCGGCAAGTTTCCTACGGGTAGTCCTCGTCGCGGTGCGCGCTCTCGATGGCCCGGCGGACGCCCTCGTCGAGCTTCTGGGTATCGACGATCACCTTGCCTTCGATCACCTCTGTGACGGCGGCGAGGGGGACCACGGTGTCGCCTGCATCTTCGATGTAGATGACGAGCTCCTGCGGCCGTACCTGCCGCACGGCCCCGAACTCCTCCTCGGCGCCCTTCGCGAATGCCTGGTACCCGATCTCGATCGGCGGCAGCCTTTTCTTTGCCATGGCTCCATCATGCCGTGGCCGGCGTCCGGATGCATCGGTCCCGATGCAGCGGCCGGATCACCGAGGCTGGAGGCGGAGCGAGAAAAGACCTTTACACCCTCGCGTCGGGCCCTTATGGTGCGCCGCGCCGCGCCAGACGGGGCGCGTCGGAGACGGAGTCGATGGAGCAACTGAAATCGAAAGTCGCCCCTGCGGACGGCAAGCTCGCCGTCCTTCTGCCGGGCATGGGCGCCGTAGCCACTACGTTCATCGCCGGCGTCGAGGCGGTGAAGGCGGGCCTGGGCAAGCCCATCGGCTCGCTGACGCAGATGGCGCACGTCCGTCTGGGCAAGCGCAGCGAGAAGCGCTGGGCGATGATCAAGGACCTGGTCCCGCTCGCGCGGCTCGAAGACCTGGTGTTCGGCGGCTGGGATCCGATCCCCGACGACGCCTACACCGCCGCGGCCAAGGCCAAGGTCCTCTCGGCCGAGCATCTCGCCCAGCTGAAGCCCTCGCTGTCGCAGATCCGACCGATGGCTGCCGTGTTCGACAAGAACGTGGTCAAGCGCCTGGAAGGCGCAAACGTGAAGAAGGGCACCCGGCGTGAGCTGGTCAATCAGCTCATGCAGGACATCCGCGGCTTCATGGACAAGAACAAGTGCACGCGCGCGGTGATGGTCTGGTGCGCGTCCACGGAGGCGTACCAGGAAGCGGGGCCCGAGCACGGGAGCATCGCGGCTTTCGAAAAGGCGCTCGACGCGGACCACCCGAACATCTACCCATCGCAGCTCTACGCATACGCGGCGATCATGTGCGGGGTGCCGTATCTGAACGGCGCGCCGAACATGTCGTGCGATTTTCCGGCGCTGGTCGAGCTGGCCGAGAAGCGCGGCGTCGCCATCGGCGGCAAGGACTTCAAGACCGGTCAGACGCTGATGAAGACGATCATCGCTCCGGGCCTCAAGGCGCGCATGCTGGGCATGGAGGGCTGGTTCTCCACCAACATCCTCGGGAACCGCGACGGCGAGGTGTTGGACGATCCGGCGAATTTCAAGACGAAGGAAGTCTCGAAGCTCTCCGTGCTGGAGCAGATCCTCGAGCCCGAGCGCTATCCCGAGCTCTACAAGGACCTGCAGCACAAGGTCTCGATCCACTACTACAAGCCCCGCGGCGACAACAAAGAGGGCTGGGACAACATCGACATCGTCGGGTGGATGGGCTACCCGATGCAGATCAAGGTGAACTTCCTCTGCCGCGACTCGATCCTGGCGGCGCCCATCGTGCTCGACCTGGCGCTGTTCGGCGACCTGGCGGCGCGCGCCGGAATGAAGGGCATCCAGGAGTGGCTCAGCTTCTACTTCAAGAGCCCGCAGCACGCGGCCAGCGTGTACCCGGAGCACGACTTGTTCGTCCAAAAGGTTAGACTGGAGAACAACCTGCGCTACCTGGTGGGCGAAGAGTTGATCAACTACCTCGGCTCGGACTACACGAACGAGTAGATGCTCGCGGTGCTGCTCGTCGTCGTCGCGCAAGCGGCGGCCCCCAAGGGCCTCGGCCTGCGCGAGCTGCAAGAGCGCGCCCGCAAGAACGATCCGCGCACGATGCAGGTCGCCGCGCAGCTGGAGAACGCGCGCGGCAAGAGCCAAGAGGCGAGCTGGGTGTTCTTCCCCGCCTTCCAGAGCACCGCCTATGTCGCGGGACCGACGCCGCAGCGCCGTCTGATCGGCGGCGACAGCGACCCGAACCCGACGGATCCCAGTCGCCTCAAACCGGGAAGCCAGGGTGGGATCTTCCACGGCGACCAGGGAGTGACCGCGCACATCGACGTCCAGGCCGTCATCCCCATCTATACGTTCGGCAAATGGACCGCGGGGAAGTCCGCCGCGGGGCACCTGGTCAACGCCAACGAAGCCCTGCTGCAGCGGGCGCGCGATCAGGCCGCCTATGACGTGGCCCGGGCGTACTGGGGATACCAGACGGCCCGCAACGCCGACGCCTCCGTCCAGAAGGTCCGCACCCGCCTCAAGGACGCGCAGCAGACCGCGCAGAAGCTGCTGGCGCAGAAGAGCGAGCAGATCAGCCGATCGGACTCGATGAAGCTCGACTACCTCGCCGAGGAGGTGGAAGCGCAGCATGCCTCGGCGGTGAAGAACCGCGATCTGGCGCTCACGGGATTGCGCCTGCTCGTGGGCGCGCAGTCCGGGGAGGAGCTGCCCATCGCGGAGCAGGAGCTGCCGCAGGCGCCGCCGCCTCCGAATCCCGACGAGATCCTGCGGCGCGCGCTGCAGCAGCGGCCGGAGGCGCGAGCGGCAAACGAGGGCGTCGCGGCGCGGCAGTCGCTGGTCGATCTGGCGCGCGCGCGGCTCTGGCCCGACGTCGGAATCGTCGGTGGCGTCCGGTTCACCACCACGACGAACGCCGACAACCCACCTTCGCCGTTCGTCAACAACCCGTACCACGAGTCGTCGGGCTTCGTTGCCCTGGGAATGCAGTGGACGCTGGACGTGCCGCAGAAGCTCGCCCGGCTCCGTCAAGCGGAGGCCGAGCTGCACGAGGCGATCGCGATGCAGGTCGGCGCCGAGCAACTGGTGCGGCTCGACCTCCAGCAGGCGCTGGGAGATCTGGCGGACGCGCGCGTCCGCATCGAGCGCTATGGCAACGAGACGCAGATCGGAAAGCAGCTCGCCAACCAGGCCGGGGTGGCGTTCGATTCGGGGCTGGGCGATGCCCGCGAGCTTCTCGAGGGCACCTTGCTCTTCATGCGCGCGGACGGCGAGCGGCTCAAGGCGCTGTACGATGCGCAGCTCGCCTGGGCGGCGCTCGAGAGGGCGGTCGGGGCGCCACTGGGGCCGTGAACCGGCGCTGAAGCCATAGATTTGTCGCGCGTCGAAGATCGGAGGAGGCAGTCGTGACGTCCATCGCCATCGCCTTGATCGTCGCCGCCGCGCAGCCCGGTTCCCCGAGCGCGGCGGTGCAGAGCACGCAAGAGAAGGTCCGATCCTCGCTCGACGCCTGGTTCAACTCCCAAGGTCCCGCCCGCGCCCGGGCCCGGGAGCAGGCCCGCAAGGCGGTGGGGGAACTGATCGATTTCGATGCGCTGGCGAAGGCGACGCTGGGCAAGAAGTGGGAGGAGATCAAGCCGGCCGATCGCTCGCGCTATACGGCGGCCCTGAAAGGGGCCATGGAAGCGAACTATCTGGCGAAGATGCGGCAGGGCAAGAAGACCGACATCGGTCGGATCCGCACCGAGATCACCGGCGAGGAGCAGCAGGGTACCCATACCGTCGTGCACACGAAAATCGACTCCGGCGGCGAAACGGCGGCGATCGATTACGTGATGGAGTTGCGACCGAAGGGGTGGCGGGCGGTGGACGTCATCACCGAGGGAGTGTCGCTCGCCGAGACCTATCGCGAACAGGTGGCGAAGATCCTCGCCAAGAAGAGCCTGAACGACGTGATCGCGGCGCTGGACCGCAAGCGCAAGACGCTCGAGGCGGACGAGAACAAGCCGGCCTCCGGGTAGTGCTCGCGGCACACCGGCGGTAGAGTGGCGCGCATGTACCGCTACTTCGCGTACGGATCGGCGCTGTCGAAGCGACACATCGGCGAGTGGGCGGCGGAGCACGGCGTCGACGCGCGCCTGTTCGCGCGGGGAATGCCGGCGATCCTGCACGGGTATCGGCTGGTATTCGACGTGGAGAGCCGCTTCTGGGGCGGGCGGGTGGCCAACCTGACGGAAGACAAGGACGCGGCCGTCCATGGCGTCCTCTTCGAGATTCCTTCCCCCGCGAAGGACGCCGTGCTTCGCAAGGAAGGGGTCGCGACCGGACTGTCCGAGGAGATCGACGTCTCCGTCGACGCCGGGGAGAAGCGCATCGCCGCGAAGGCGTTCGTGGCCCGGCCCGAGAAGCGGAGCGAAGCTGGCCCCGCGAGCGGACGGCTGCTGGCCTACTTGATCGAGGGCGCCCAGGAACGCGGGCTGCCGGATAGCTGGGTCGACCACCTGCGCAAACAAGCAGCAGACACCCCACAACCGGCTCCCGGACCCGTCGGCCTCAAAGTCGATCAGAAGCGGTAGACCCGCGCGACGGGTGTTACTGCAGCGAGCACTCGTTGGCGAGTTGCTGCGGGGTTGCTCCCTGCGGCCTCGCGATGGTGTGGCTGGCGGGCGGCGACACGGCCAGCTCGACCCAGGCGGCGAGAGCGTCGATGGCCGCGCGTGCGCAGGGGAGGATCGGCCGGAGCAAGGTGTCGCCGTACGCGTCGATTCCGGCGTGATCGTCGTACTGCGGGTCGACGTGGTTGCCGCCGCGCACCACGTAGTAACGGTGGCGCTGCGAGCGGCGCTTCTGGGCCACGAGCTGCACGTAGAGATCGGAATCGGTGGCGATGGGGAGCAGCGCATCTTGATCGCCGTGCAGCGTGATCAGCGGATGCTGCAGATCCCCCGTATTCGCCACCGCCTGGATGCGCTGCGCGAGCGCGGAATTCTGCAGGGTGCGCTGCCTGTAATCGTACGAGGCGTCCGGATCGCTCGGCCCGACCACGAGGGCCGGCGGCACCACGCACGGCCCGCCGACGCCGGAGCAGGTGTAGCCCGTGTACTCGGGATCGAATTCCAGCCGGTAGATCTTTTGCGTCAGGCCCCAGTAGATGCCCCAGTGATAGGTCCAGAGCGGCTGCGATTCCGGATTGAAGCCGACCGCGGCGAGCGCATCGACAGAGGCCGGCACGCCGAGGATGTCGCCCGGATACTGCGCGAGAGAGGTGGGAAGATAGGTGAACAGGTTGTATCCGGTGGTCGGCGCCGCCGTCCGCACGCCCGAGGGGAGCGAGGCGAGAAAGAGCGTCCCTTCCCAATCGACTCCACCGTCGTAGAGCCGGTCCTTTCCGTTGCCGTCGGTCTCGATCGCCCGCCGCGTCTGGTAGCCGCCGTTCGAGATCCCCGCCGCGTAGGAGCGCGTGACGCCGGAGATGCCGTACTGCGCCGCCAGGGAGCCGAGAAGCGCGCGCGCCGCCGACGTCGCCTGCCGCATCCTCGCCGCCCATTCCTGCACGGCGGCTCCCGGCTGCCAGGGCGCCCCGCCTCCCTGCCGGAAGAAATTCGCTCCCATGTTTCCCTTGTCCTGCGAGACGTAGGCCCAGCGTTTCTCCAGCGCGTAATCGGAGAGGATGAAGTCGCTGGCGAAGGCGTCGCGGATTCCGGGGGTGCCGGCGGTGAGGAGGTGCCCATCCCACCCGTCCGGGATACGGATGACGAATTGCGCATCGTGGTGGCAGTCCGCGAGGCAGGTCTGACCCAAGGTCGGCGGCGGAGCGCAGCCGCGGATGAAAGGTGTTCCGTCCTTCGCGGTCAGGGCGGGTTCCTGCTGGAACGCGTTGCAAGCGTCCGGGAAGTAGCCGTCGATCTGGATTCCGCTCACGGGCGGCGAGGTCGGCGCCGAGTATTTCGAGTTCAGCGTGCCGTTACCGGGAGGCGGAAAGCCCATGCCCGTGAGGCTCTGCGGATCGGTGAACGGATTGTTCGTGGTGGTGAGATCGGACACGGCGTGGCAGTCGATCCACTCGGCGCCCAGCAGCCGGCGCCACCCTTCCAGATCCTGCGGGCAGGCGTGCTGCGCCTGCGCAGGAAGGGCTGCGAGAGCGGCGGCGAATGCAGGGATGAGCGTTTTGCGCATGTGCGGGAGCCTCCCGTGACGATGCGCGCATTTTGCGCAGCCGGCGCGTCAGGCGTAACCCCAGCGCCGCCGAAGCGTCCACTCGGTGCCCACCACGAGGCAGAGCAGCGCGAGCACCTTCCAGTTGTCCCAGAGCGGCTTGCTGGTCCGCTGACCCACCTCGACACGCTCCGGATCGCGCCACGGGAGCGTGGCGAGCGCATCCGATGTATCGACGACCCGCCCTTTGGTCGCTTCGGCAATGGCCTGGAGCAGATCGGGCCGGGGCGCCGCCTCGATCAGCTCGCGCGATGCGGGCGCCACTACGAACGCATCCTCCGCCTCGCCGACGGCGGACCCGTCGGCGCGCTTGGCCGTCACGGTGGCCTTGTATGCGCCGGCCGGCAGCGGAGGGAGGATGACCCGGGCACTGCCATCGGGTCCGGCGAGAGCGGCGCCCATCGGGCGTGGCGCCGGGTCCGTCGCCGAGGAGGTGACGACCGCGATCTGCGCACCCGCCGCGGCGCCGTAATCGCTGCCGCGGACCTGTACGTCGAGGGCCGGGGCCTCGCCGCCCGGCTCGAACGACGGCTGCTCGGCGGCAACGCGCATCGGCGTCAAGGCTGGATCGCGCACCAGCCAGCGGATGGCGGAGTGCCAGAAGGTCTCGTATGCCCGCGGTCCCTGCTGGGCGCCGGCGGCGACGAAGCTCCAGTACCAGGACGAGTCCGAGAGCAGCGCCAGTACGCGTCCGCGGCCCGCTTCTCCGATGACCAGGATCGGACGGCCCTCGCTGGAGACCAGCAGGGTCTGCGCCCCGCCCTTCAGCGGTCCGATGGTGTTCAACCCCGGCAGCCGTGGCAGCGCGGCCCAGATCGACTCGTTCTGCGACCCGGCGGTGGCGAGCTCGGTGACCGGGTGGCGGCGGCCCGACTCGGTGAGATGCACCTGCGCGGGCGTCTCGTCCACCGCGGTGGGACCGGAGGGAAGGAGCGCCACCGGGAGCACCTCCTCGATGGGCGTTCCGGCGTAGTCGCCGGCGGAGAAGCTCTGGTCGCCGCCGATCATCGCGAACGCGCCGCCGTCGCGGACGTAGGCGGCGATTCCGTCGAGGTACTGCGACATCCGGTACGGGCGATGGTTGAAGTTCTGGAAGATCACCAGGTCGAACGTCTTGAGCTGCTCCTGGAAGATCTCCTGCGTGGGGAAGGGAATGAGCGAGAGCTCGTCCTGCGAGCTGTGCGGATCGTCTCCGGGCGTCCGGAGGATGAAGAAGCTGATCAGGTCCACGTTCGGGTTCTTCTTCAAGAGCTGCCGGAGGAAGCGCACGTCCCACGAGGGCCGGCCGACCACCAGCAGGACGCGCACGCGGTCGCGAATCACCTTGAGGACGAACGAGCGCGAGTTGTTCTGCGCGATGGCCTCGCCCTCGTAGACCGGAGCGCTGACGGTGAACGCGAACTTGCCGGTGCGGTCGGGAACGAACGCCAGCTTGACCTCGTACCGCGTGCGGCTGCCGTCGACGTGCACCGTCTTTTGAGCGACCACCTGGCCCTCGCGGCGCAGCACGATCGGCACGTCGGTGGACCCGAAACCGCGCGCGGTGACCACGACGTCGACGGTCACCTGGTTGCGCACGAAGGCGAAGTCGTCGACGGCGATCCTCTCCACCGCCAGGTCCTTGAGAGCCTGCGCCCCGACCGGGAGCGTGAAGACCGGAACGTTCAGCCGGCGCAGCTCCGCGCCTGCGGTCTGCGTGACGCCCTGGGACAACTCCGCGTTGTCCGCCCCGTCGCTGGCAACGAACAGACCCGCGAGCGGCCGGCCTCCGCTGCCCCCCGAGGCCGCCGCGATCAGACCCCCGAGAATGTCGGTAGAAGGGCCCTGCGGATCGGCCGGAAGCCTGCCCGGGTCGGCGGGCTGCAGCTCCTTGTCGAATCCGTAGACGTCCACCTGGAACCGGGAACCGAGCTGCGCCAGGTCCGCCTCGTGCTGCGCGGCCCAGCGCCGCAGCTCCTCGGCACGCGTCGGACCCGCGGGAGAAGCGGGAAACTTCATCGATCGGCTGGTGTCGAAGAGGAGCGCGACGCGCGCGCGGACGCGGCTCTCCGCGCGCAGCTCGATGCCCGGCTCGAGAAGCAGGATGAGCACGAGCAGCGCCGCCGTCAGCCGGAAGGAGAGGAGCGCAACGCGCCGGTAGCCGGCAGGCTCGCTGCGAAAGCCGCGGAACGACAGCCAGACTCCGCCGGCCAGCGCGATCATCGCCAAGGCGAGGAGCCAGCCCGGCAGCGTGGAGAGAGACGTGATGCGCCAGGCGTTGTAGGCGGTGTCCGGGATCAGATCCTCCGCCGCTTCATGATGAACGGGATGTGCACCTGGTCTTCCTTGTAGTCGAGGCAGAGGGCGTACATGGCGATGTTGACGCCCAGGCGGATGGACTTCTCGCGCTGCAGCTCGCCGCCCGGCGTGACCTCGAATTCCCAGGTGCCCAGCGAGTCGCGCGCGAGCGCGCCGATCAGGTCGTTGCCGGAGTAGAGGATGGCGAGCCGTCCTCCCAGCTCGAGCGCCTCCAGGTCGGCCGTGGTGGCGACGCGGCCTGCAGGCCCATCGAGGAGGTAGAAGGACTTGTAGAGGACGTGGTCGCGTGCGACGCGGCCGAGCTGCGCGCCGGGAACGATGCGCGAGACGAGCTGGCGGGCGGATTGCTCGAATGCCCCACCGCGCGTACCGCTCGCGTCGTCCATCATCAGGAAGCCGCCGTAGCTGAGATATCTGCGCAGCTCGGCGATCTCGTTGTCGGCGGGCGCGGGAAAGGCCTGGTCGGAGGAGAGGACCGCGAACGGAAAACGGAACAGCTCCGGATCGGCGAGGGCGATGGACTTGACGGCGGGAGACGTCTCGATGCTGGTGCGCTTCGAAATCTCCCAGGACAGCCGCGAAAGGCCGTCGGGCCGCGGGTCCCATCTACCGCCGTGGCGGAGCTGGGCGAAGGTGAGCCGCGCGGCGTCGCCGAACGCGAGCACGCGGCGCGCCGCCAGGAGAAGCCCAAGTCCGAGCAATGTCCGGCGGCTCGCCATCGATGGAGCAGGGTAACCGCATTCGCGCGGGATCACTGCAAGAACCGGTCAATTTCACCGGCATTCCCGCCTTGCGACCAGAGGCATGCTCGGGTACCTTCGAGCGACATGGCACAGAATACCCAGTCCGTCACCGCCACGCGCAATACCGTCCCGGGAACGGCCAACGACGCGCCGGTGGCGCCGCCGCTGTTTACCGAGGCCCCGAAGCGCGACTACATTCCCGACGCGAAGCGGGTGGGGGACGGAACCCTGGCGCCGGAGCTGGCCAAGGCGCGCGAGCTGTTCGCCGACGGCGATTACCAGGGAGCGCGGACGGAAGCGAAGCGCGTGGCGAAGAGCAAGGACGCGACGCCGCAGGCGCGGATGGAAGCGGGCGATCTGCTCGACCGGACCGAGATCGATCACGGTCCCATCGCCGCCGCGGTGGCGTTCGTCATCCTGCTCGGGCTGATGTTGATGTTTTTCGCGACCAACGGGAAATAGCCACGCACGCGCTGCAGGAGATGCTCCAGTCTGCCGCCGACACGGCGATGCGTGCGCCAGCGTGGGTCGCCTACGTGCTGCTCGGGTTGGCGCTGGTCGCGACCGTTCTCGGGCCGCGCGGGCAACGGGCTGTGAACGCGGCCATGCTCTCCGCGGGCGTCTTTGTTTGCGCGTTCTTCGGGCTGCGAGGAGTTGGACATGCCTGGGTCGCACCGGTCACGGCCGTCATCGCCGCGGTGCTCGCCGCGCTCTTCGGCGTGGTCGCAGACGCGTGGGGAACGGCGGCGCTGCTCGGAGGACTCTTCGCGGCTGCGGCGGGGGCCGGCGTCGCCGCACTGAAGGGGCCCTGGGTTCCCGTCGCGGCGGTCGCGGGCAGCATCGGCCTGTTCCTGGGGATCACCCGGCAGCGCAAGATCGAGATCCTGCTCCCCCCGCTCTTCGCGGCGGGCTGCGCCGCCCTCGGCGCGACCATCGGCTGGGCTCCTCATCAGCGCGGCGCGATCCTCTGGCGACTGAACGACGTCCGCTGGGTGCTCGGGCTGATCGCGGCATTGGCCATTCCGCTCGTCGTGCTTGCCCTGCAGCGCGAGAAGTGGAGACGGAGGAAGCTGGAGGGGCGCACGCGGGAGATGGACGACGAGGATCTGAAGAAGGCGCTCGCGGCGCGGCAGCCGGAATACGAGCGCTCGGCACAGGCGACGGAGAGCGCCGCTGCCGCTGACCGGGCAGACGGACTGCCCGAACCGAAGTGATCATCAGAGCGGCGTGATGCTCAGGTTGTCGAAGTAGGTATCGTTCGCCCAGCTCGAAAAGCCGAAGCGGTCGTGGCCCGTTCCGGAGAGCGGAGCCGGGTCGTCCATCTCCAGCGCGAGCTGGGCGTCCATCTCCCACCGAAGCTTCCCGCCGTGCTTGGTGACCACGACGTGGTAGGTGCGGCCGCGCTCCACCTTGAGGTCGCCGCGCTTCACGACGAACGGCGTGTCGCGCTGCCAGTACTCGCCCTTCTCCATCCGCGTAAGGTCCCTGCGCGCGCTCCACTCGACGAAGGGCTGCTGGATCGCTTCCATGAGCTCCCGCTGCCGCGGATATGGCCGCGCCGTAGCCGCGAGCTGGGCCCGGGCCTCGTCCTGCGTCAGCGCATGCTCGTCGAGCTTGCAGATCCGCGACTCGCGGTTGCGCCAGGCTCCGAAGAGGAAGATGTAGCCCGTGGAGTGGTTTCGGCCGTCGCCGTACATCTCCCACT
>VBKQ01000449.1 GCA_005879505.1 Deltaproteobacteria bacterium | reverse complement strand
AGAAGATGCTGCCGGCGCCGAAGACCACCGCGCCGCTCGGGGCCGTGTACACCGTCGCCTCCGACAACCCGGGTTTGCCTTCTGCATCGACCAGCGGCGAGCGGCCTACGACGTCGACGGCACCAGGCGTATCCCGCGCGAACGTCCGATCGTACTCGTACCCCACGAGCTGCGGGATCGAGTCGCCGGTGGTGAGCCCGGTCCCTTCGTAGATGGGGTGCGCGTCGTTGCGCACCACCCACGATTGGCCGAACAGCATCCAGCTCTCGTACATGGTGCCGACGAGCTGCTCTTCCGGCCGGTTGATCGGTGGATCGCGAAAGCGCCCGGTCCGATCGGCCGTGGCGGCGAGAGGATCGTTCTCTGGATGCCGCTTGTAACAGGTGGCCACCCGGGCGTTTCCGTCCACGCCGGGGCTCGAGAGCCGGACCTTCCAATAGGCGGCGTTGGCGCCGAAGAAGAAGATCGGCTCCCCGGCGTCGCGGGCCGCGTCCACCGCATCGCGCTGCTCTCCCGCCCAGTACTCGTCGTGGCCGATGGACAGGAAGGCGCCGCGGCGCAACAGCGTCGAGGCACCCTCGCGGGCGACGTCGAGGTTGGTGGTGTACGTGACGTCGTAGCCGTATCGCTCGAGAAAGCGCGCCATCAGCGCCTCGTACCGCAGCATCTGCCCGCTGCCGGTGTCGCTCGCGTACGGCCGGTCGAAGCTAACCTGGACCGCGAATGCACCTGGCGGATCGTACAGGCCGGTGCCGCCCCAGTTGTTGTACGCCTGCGCGGTGAGAACCGCGGACTCCATCAGGAGATCTGCGGGCCGCTCGTCCTTCACCACCAGAGGAATCAGTGCCCCGAACGCGTCATCGCGGACGATTCGGACGACGTACAGCCCGCTGACGGCGTCCGGCGGCACGCTCACTGTGAACGTCGGCGTCCAGGAACAGCGGACCAGCCCGGTTGCGGGGTCGGGCGGGCACGCCGGTTGGTTCCCGAGGGACAACGGCTGCGTCGAGCCGAGGATTCGCCGAGCACCCGCTCCGCCGTACCAACCCAGCCGGAACAAAGCCCAGCTCGCGCTCGCGCCGATGCGGTCCGATCGCACCATGAGCTGGACCGTATCGCCCGCGCTGGCGCTCACGCGGTCGGCATAGGCGTCGATCTGCCCGCGGTTCGAGCGGTTGAATCCGCGGCTCCAGGAAGGATCCCCGGACAGCTGGTTCTCCGCTGGAACCGGGTTCACGTAGCCGGGGCGATCTGGAGGCCACTGACGCGGGTGTCCTCCGTTGCCGTTGCCGGTACCCCCGTCCTTGTGGACGTCGCCGACGGACACCAAGCCCGACTGTTGACAGGCAAACGACAACAACACCCCGATCCACATTCCCCGGCAGCGCATGCCCGCAAGCTGGGCAACGGGGCGAGCAGGAGCAAGGGCCGAACGTAGAGGTCGCGCGTCTCCGTCCGGTCAGACGCGAAACGTTACCGCGGCAAGTGTCTACGGCCGGTCAATGTGAGATCGAGAATGGGCCATTCGTACGCGCGGGCATGCGAGCGCAGCCTGCGATCGGGGTTCACCACGGTAGGTCGGCCCACGACGGTCAGCATGGGGTAGTCGGAGAGGGAGTCGCTGTAGGCGTGCGAGAGATCGAGCCGCAAGCCATGACGCACGCAGTACTCGCGGACGCGATTTGCCTTGTTGGCCCCTTCTACGATGGGCGGGATCACCTTGCCGGTGGCGAATCCCTCCACGAATTGGAGCGAGTTCGCGATCAGATCGTCCGCGCCGAGGTAGTCGACGAGCGGCCGCATGGTGATGTCGATGGCGCCGGTGCAGAGGACGATCTTGCATCCCGCCTTGCGGCACTCGGCGATGATGTCCAGCGCCCCCGGGTAGACGGCGGGTTTGAGCACCTTGTCGCAAAGATCCTGCGACAGCTCGATCAGCCGGTCCTCGGACAGTCCCCGGTAGGCGCGGTAGAACAGCTCGTTGAAGACCTTGCGGTTCACCCGGTCGGCGATCGCGTAGATCGGCGCCATCGCCAGCCCGCGGATCAAGCGCTGCGCGGTGCCGAAGATGGTGCCCCGGTGAAACACGTAGTAGGCGTACGCGTCCACCACGTTGGTCGAGACCAGCGTGCCGTCGACGTCGAAGAAGGCCCCCCGGTCGAAGCGCCGTTCGGCGCTCTCAGTCACGGCGGCGGCCCATGAACCTGAGCAGGAAGAGGAACAGGTTCACGAAGTCGAGATACAGCACGAGCGCGCCGATCAGCGCGTGTCGCTCCTCACCCGTCTCGCCCAGCTGCCGCAACTTCTGCGTGTCGTATGCCGTCAGACCGGCGAAGACCAGCACCCCGGCGCAAGAGAGGACGAACTCCAGGCCGCTGCTCCGCACGAAGATGTTCACGATTCCGGCGAGGACGATCCCGATCAGCCCCATGAAGAGGAAGCTGCGCCAGGCATCGAGGCTGCGCTTGGTGACGGTGCCGTACACCGAGAGAGCGAAGAAGGCTCCGCCCGTGACAAACAGCGTCGTGAAGATCGACGCTTGGGTGTACTGGAAGACGATGCTGGAGAAGACCACACCCGAGAGCGCGCAGAAGGTCAGGAACATGCCGACGGCTGCGCCAATGGCCGCGCGCTGCGCGATCGGGTTGAACGCGACGCCGAGCAGGAACCAGGCGATCAGCGCGACCCACATCGCCGGCGCGGAATGCAGGTTTCCGGCCTCGTCCATCTGGTAGAACACACTGAGCAGGCTTGGGGAGCTGGTGACCGCCCAGGCGACGATTCCAGTCAGGGCCAGACCGAACGCCATCCAGCGGTAGACCGAGGCCATGAACTCCGCGGTGCGGCTCCGGCCGATGGGTGCTGCGGAAGTCCAACCGTCCATTTCGGGTCCTCCTCCTGCGGCGGGAAATCGTAACGGTCAGCGCGACGCTGCGCCACCGCCCAGCTCCTCCCAGAGGGCGACGATCCCCGCGCAGCGGGCGGTCAGGACCGCCGCCAGCGCGGAAAAACCGGTGAGCGAGACGAAGGTGGCAAACCACAGCCTCGAGAACGCGTCGAGCGCCAGCGCGCACTCGCGAGAGAGCCGGCGCAATGCAGGCTCGGCGGCAGGCGCGTCGGGACAAAGCTCCTCGATCCACCCGGAGGGCACACCGCGGCGGAGCGATGCCCAGCGCACCGGTTGCCAGGTTCCGACGGCACCGAGCAGCGCCTCGGCGTCCTGCGCGAGGCTTCCGTCAGCGGCCTCGTCGCGGAACCGGCGGAGCGCGGGAACGACGCGCAGTGCTTGCGAGAGGCCCGCGTAGAAGGTGCGGAAGGCGGGCTCCGCCGCCGCGGCCGGATTTTGCGCTAGCAGGCGCGCGAGCCATTCCTCGTGCGCGATGGAAAACGCCTCGCCGCGCGCGTCCATCTCGCGGAGCAGTTCCGCGGTGCGGGGGACCGGCGGGGCGCCTGCAGCCGGATCCTCAGGGAGGAGCAGGAGCGGAGCGGCGGAGGAGAGCCCCACCAGGCGCAGGAGGGAGGCGTGGGCCGCGACCAGCGCCCCCGCGCTCGCGGCTTGCGCCGACTGCCGGCCCAAGGCGACGAGCCGCTCCGCCTCCGCATGCGCCCGCCGCTTCAGCTCGCCTCGCTGCTGCGTTCGGTCCCCGCGCGCGCCGATGCCATCCAGCACCGGCGGGCCCGGTGGGAGCGGCGGATGCGGGGCGAGCCCGCGGGCGAGGACCACGTCCCAGCCCGGCGCGCCGTCCCAGGCGTAGACGTCGCTGTCCTGCGCCAGGAGCTCCAGCTCGGCGAGAGCGGCGTCGGCGGGCTCGTGGCGCGTGAGCGGCAGCGCGGCGGAGACGGCGTCCAGGATGAGACCGGCAACATGGATGGACGTCGCCTCCCGCTCGGCGAACTCCGGGCGGAACGCGCCGAGCAGGGTGCGGGCGAGGGTTTCCTCCTCCGTGCTCATCCCGCGATCAGCCTTCCCGCGAAGAAGGTGGCCGCCGCGGCGATGGCTCCCACCAGCACCGTCTCCAGGCCGCTGCGGAGCCAGGAGCGGCCCGTCATCCGCGTCTTCGCCGCGCCGGCCGCGAACAGCGCCGCGAGCGTGCAGCCGACGGAGACGGCGAACGCGGTGGGCACCGCGAGGGGAAGAGCGTAGGGAATGACCGGGAACGCCGCTCCCAGCGCATAGGCGGTCGCGACTACCAGCCCGGAGCGGAGCGGCGCACCGGTCGGCGCGGCGCTCAGACCGAGCTCCTCGGTCATCATGGTGTCCACCCAGAACACCGGGTCCGCGGTGACGTGCTGCACCATCTGATCGAGGGCCTGCCCGCGGAACCCCTTGCGGGCGAAGATGGTGCGGACCTCTTTGCGTTCCTCGTCGGGGAACTCGCGAACCTCGCGCTCTTCCCGTTCCCGCTCGCTGAGGATGAACTCCTGCTCGCTCTTCACCGCGAGAAACGCACCCAGGCCCATGGCGATGGTGCCTCCGATCAGCTCCGCCAGGCCGGCGAGGAGGACGATGCGGGTGGAGAACGCGGCGCCGTGGACGCCGGAGACCACCGCGAACGCGGCCACCATCCCGTCGTTCGCGCCGAACACCAGATCGCGCAGCGAGCGTCCGCCTGGGATGTGCGCCGCCTCGGTGTGGGTGGCGCCGTCCTCGCGTGTACGGATGAAGTGCTTGGGCAGCCTCATGTGCGCAGCGCGACGACTTGCCACGGTTCGAGGGGAGTGACAACTGGATGCTCGCCCAGTATCCTAGCGGCAGATGTTGAGAATGATTCTCAGTCTCACTCTCGCCGCGGCCGCGGTCGGCGCGCAGCCTGGCGACACGCAACTGCTGCGCCGGGTGGTCGCGCTGCTCGACTATGTCGGTGGTGACTACGCGCGGGCCGTGGGCGAGCACGGGGAAGTCCTTTCGCAGGCCGAACACGCGGAACAGATCGGTTTCGTCGAAGACGCTGCGCGCGAGCTTCGCGCAGACGTGAACGGCAGCGGCGAGGACCTGGCGAAGCGGCTCGACGCCCTCCGGCAGAGGGTGGCGGAACGTGCGCCGCCGGCGGAAGTGGCGCAGAGCGCGCAAGCAGTGCGCGACGAGATCGTGCAGCGGTTCAACGTGGTCCTGTTGCCGCAGCGGGCGCCCGACGTGCGGCGGGGCAAACAGGTCTACGCCCAGTCGTGCGCCGCCTGCCACGGGGCCGATGGACACCCGAACGTCGCGCTCGGGCTCGAGACCCGGCCCCCGGACTTCCAGTCGGAAACAGGACCGCTGACTCCGCAGCGGATCTTCAGCGCGGCCACGTACGGTGTCCCGAAGACCGC
>VBKQ01000448.1 GCA_005879505.1 Deltaproteobacteria bacterium | reverse complement strand
CAGGGAAGTCATCGATGCCGCGCTCGCCCTGATCGTCACCCCGAGAATCGCCGTGGCAGCCGGCAAGCGCACCGCCGCCAACGTGTCGCACCGCAAGCTCGGCCGGACCGGCGCCGACGTCTCCTGCATCGGGGTCGGCGGGTATCACATCGGCCACCAGCAGGATCCGGCCGAGAGCATCCGCATCATCCGCCGGGCCATCGAGGGCGGCATCACCTTCCTCGACAATTGCTGGGACTACAACGGCGGCGAGAGCGAGATCCGGATGGGAAAGGCGCTGCGCGACGGCTACCGCGCCAAGGCCTTTCTCATGACCAAGATCGACGGCCGCGACGGCAAGACGGCGGTGTCCCAGATCGACGAGTCGCTGCGGCGGCTGCAGACCGATCACGTCGATCTGCTCCAGCTTCACGAGGTGATCCGCGACGACGATCCCGAGCGGGCCTTCGCCGCCGGCGGCGCGATCGAGGCCATGATCGCCGCCCGGAAGGCCGGCAAGGCGCGCTTCCTCGGCTTCACCGGCCACAAGTCGCCGCGCATCCATCTCAAGATGCTCGATACCGCCCAGGCCAACGGCTTCCATTTCGACACCGTCCAGATGCCGCTCAACGTGATGGACGCGCACTACGACAGCTTCGAGAAGCAGGTGCTGCCCCGGCTGGTCCGCGAAGGCATCGGCGCATTGGCGATGAAGCCGATGGGCGACCCGTTCATCCTCGAGACCGGCACGGTTTCTGCGCGCGAGTGCCTGCGGTACGACCTCTCGCTGCCGGTCAGTGTGGTGATCACGGGCATCGATTCACTCGAGCGCCTCGACCAGGCGTTCTCCGTCGCAAGAGAGAGCAAGGTCCTCTCGGAGAAGGAGGTCGCGGCCGTCCTGGCGCGCACTGTCGAGGCAGCGAAGACGGGCTCCGTCGAGAAGTACAAGACGAGCCATCACTTCGACGGAACCGTGCAGCACCCCGAGTGGCTGGGGCCTCGCGCCGGGTGAGCTGAGAGGTCCATCACGAACCCTTGGACTGCCGGCGCTAGCGGCCCCGCGGCGACGCGCTTGTTGTCGAACGGCGATACAGGGTGCCAGCCGCTCGACACCGCGTGTCTCTCGTCGAGCGCGCACGCACGCGTGCCCGCGTTGGTCCGGATCCTGCTTTGCTGATGTCGCCGCAGCACATTGAATCGGAGACGAAAATGATGGAAACCACCAATCAGCCTTCACGCCGCCCCGCGGTTGCGCTGCTGGGTACCGGCACCATGGGTTCCGGCATGGCCCAGCGCATGCTCGATCTGGGCTTCCCGGTCAACGTCTGGAATCGCAACCCTGGTCCAGTGACGGCGCTGACCGAGCACGGGGCGACTGCCCGCGAAACACCGACCGACGCCGTGGCCGCCGCGGAGATTGTCGTGACCATGCTGCCCAACGCGGACGCCGTCGCAGACGTCATGCTGCGGGGCGGCACACTGGACGCGCTACGGGCCAATGCAACCTGGGCGCAGATGGGCACCATCGGCTTCGAAGCAACGGAGCGCCTTGCGGCCGAAGTTGCACGACGGAGACCGGACGTCATGTTCGTGGACGCGCCGGTGTCAGGCAGCCGCGAACCGGCTCGGAACGGCCGGCTTCTCATCCTCGCTTCCGGTCCCGATCGATCGCACGACTCCGTCGATGCCGTGTTCGCCGCCCTTGGCCAGCGCACTCTCTGGCTCGGGCGAGCAGGGACCGCCAGCCGATTGAAGCTGGTGCTCAACGCTTGGCTCGCATTCGAGATCGAGGCCGCTGCTGAGGCCAGCGCGCTGGCAGAGCGGCTCGGTGTTCCATACGCGGTCCTCGCGGATGCGGTCGTCGGCGGTCCGCTGGCGTCTGCTACAGCTTCGGCGAAGCTGGCCAAGATGGAGAGAGGCGACTACTCCGCCGACTTCTCGCTCGAGTGGGCGTTGAAGGACCTTGATCTCGCCCTTGCCGCCTCTGGCGCAGAGACCACGCCGGTGGTCATGGCGATCGCGGAGCGCTGGCGCCGCCTCGTTGCGCAAGGCCATGGACATTTCGACATCAGCGCCGCGCGACTCGGACTGGATCCTGGACCGCAAACGAACTACCCCGGGATTCGGCCACCCATACGAATGTATGACCATACCAATGGATGATGGAAGGAGCGGAGCGCGGTTCTTACGGTCTTGCTCACACCAAAAGGAGGTCTCTTTTCATGACGATCAAGAGCAAACTGATACCGTTCTTCGCCACGGGCGTGCTGTTGTCTTCCGTCGCCGCGCTTGCCCAGACGCGGGTGAATCCGGACACTGGCTCGTCCACCACCGGCCAGGCGTCGGGGATGCAGCCGAGCACGAACAGTGGAGACTCGACCGCTACGACCGGTGACACGATGGGCGCGGCGCCTGGCGTGAGCAGCCCGGACCAGTCGTCCGGAGACTCGGCAAACACGCCCGCCTCACCAAGCGGCGATTCGCCGGCGACGTCGCCCCAGGTGAACAGCCCGAGCAGCACGGATTCCTCGAGCACAACCAGCCCGCCGGACACCGGCGCCAGCCGTCAGTAGACAGGCGCTCCGGGCCGTCCGCCATCCTCGGGACGGCCCGGCTTCTACCGCTCCGGCCGAGTCGCGTGCGAGCGCAATGACTTCGACTGCTGGCGACACGTATCGCGAGATGCGAGCAGGCGTGGCTCGAGCGTGTGCGGCGTTCGGCGCCTCTCGCGCTGCGAAGGGGATTACGAACTCACCGCGCGTGGTCGCCCAGTTCGAAGACATCGCGCTGATGAAGGGTTCGGGGCAGACGAATTCGTAATTTTCACCCGCCCACCGCTGTCGAACGCGAGGTCATCAGGCAGTACGGCGTTCATCCGCTCGGGCGCGCCAGAGATGACAAAGATTACCAAGCAGCAGGCACGGCGCTTGCGCCGCTCTAACCATCGCCGCGCAGGGTCTTCTTGAAGAAGTCCATGGTCCGCTGC
>VBKQ01000447.1 GCA_005879505.1 Deltaproteobacteria bacterium | reverse complement strand
TGGGCCGCGCGCGTTGTCCATCGCCACCGGATCGTGCACGCTGACCACCGCTCCGGCCGCCAGCAGCTCGTCGATCAGGGCGAGCGCGGGAGCGTGGCGCAGATCGTCCGTCTTCGGCTTGAACGCGAGGCCCCAGACGCCGAACTTCTTTCCCCGCAGATTGCCGGCGCCGAAATGGGCTTTCGCCTTCTGCGCCAGCAGCCGCTTCTGGCGATCGTTGACGGCGTCCACCGCCGACAGCAGCGTGAAGTCGAGCCCGTGGTTGCGCGCGGTGGCGATCAGCGCCTTCACGTCCTTCGGGAAGCAACTCCCGCCGTATCCGCAGCCCGGAAAGAGGAACTTCTGCCCGATGCGCTCGTCCGCGCCCATCGCCTTGCGCACCCAATCCACGTCCGCGCCCACCCGCTCGCAGAGCATGGCCAGGTCGTTCATGAAGGAGATGCGCGTCGCCAGCATCGCGTTGGCTGCGTACTTGGTCAGCTCCGCCGAGCCGGGATCCATGAAGTAGATCGGGCTCTCGGTGCGGACGAAGGGCGCGTAAAGCTCGGCCATGATGCCCCGCGCACGTTCGCTGGAGGAGCCGATGACGATCCGGTCCGGCCGGAGGAAGTCGTCGATGGCGGCTCCTTCCTTGAGGAACTCGGGGTTGGAGACCACGTCGATCTCCACCTTCGCCCGCGCCGGGATCTCCGCCTGCATGCGGGCGGCGGTTCCGACCGGTACCGTGCTCTTGTTCACCAGCACCAGATAGCGCTCGGCGGCGCCGGCGACCTGGTGGGCGACCGACATGGCGGCGCGCAGATCGGCGTCGCCGTCGTCGCGCTGGGGAGTGCCGACGGCGATGAACACCACGTCGCTCGCGCGCACCGCGTCGGCCAGTGTCGTCGAGAAGCTGATCCTCTCGGCGGCGATGTTCTTGTGCAGCAGCTCCTCGAGCCCCGGCTCGTAGATGGGGGTCTCTCCCTGGCGGAGCGACGCGATCTTCTTTTCGTCCACGTCGACGCACACCACCGTGTGCCCCGAATCCGCGAAGCAGACCCCCGCGACCAATCCGACGTAGCCGGTCCCTACGACGACGATGCGCATCTCGCGCTTGTACCGCGGCCCCCTCGACGGGGTCGAGCCCGAATTCCTGCGGTCTCCATCCTACAGGAGCGCTACTCGACCGTTACCGATTTGGCCAGGTTGCGGGGCTGGTCCACATCGGTGCCCCGGTGGTCGGCCACGTGGTAGCTGAAGAGCTGCGTCGGAATCACCGAGACGATTGGCATCAGCAGCGGATTCGTCTGCGGCAGCGGAATGCAGGCCTCCGCGAGCGCCGGCACCTTCGTATCGCCCTCCGAATGGATGGCGATCACCCGCCCGCCGCGCGCCCGCACTTCCTGGATGTTGCCGAGGATCTTCTCGTAGTTGACGCCCGCCTCCTCGTCCGAGTCGCGCGGCGCCAGCACCATCACCGGCATGTTCTCGTCGATCAGCGCGATGGGCCCGTGCTTCATCTCGCCCGCGGCGTATCCCTCGGCGTGGATGTACGAGATCTCCTTGAGCTTGAGCGCTCCCTCCAGCGCGACCGGATACTGGGGCCCGCGCCCGAGGAAGAGCAGATCGCGCGCCTGGCTGAACTTGTGGGCAGCCTGCTTGATCACGTCCTCGTACTTGAGCACCCGGTCCACCAGCATCGGCACCTCGTTCAGCGCTTGCAGATATCGCTGCGCCGCGGCCGCCGACAGCGTTCCGCGCAGCCGCCCGAGCCGGACGGCGAGGAGGAAGAAGGCAGCGAGCTGGGTGGTGAACGCCTTGGTCGAGGCGACGCCGATCTCCGGGCCCGCGTGCGTGTACAAGACGTCTTCCGCCTCGCGCGCGATGGCGCTGCCCACCACGTTGCAGATGGCGAGCGTCCGCGCTCCCCGGGCCTTCGCCTCGCGGAAGCTGCCCAGGGTGTCGGCGGTCTCGCCCGACTGCGAGACGGCGATGCAGAGCGTGTTCGAGTCGATGAGCGGATCCCGATAGCGGAACTCGCTCGCCAGATCGACCTCCACCGGGATCTTCGCCAGCGTCTCGATCATCAGCTTGCCGGTGATCGAGGCGTGCCAGCTGGTGCCGCAGGCGACGATCTGCACCTTGGTGAGGCGCTGCACGAGCTTGCCGTCGAGCCGGCAGCCGTCGAGGTAGACGTCGCCCTCCTCGACGCTGGCGCGCCCGCGGATGGTATCCGTCAGCGCGCGCGCCTGCTCGTGGATCTCCTTGTGCATGAAGTGCTTGTGGCCGTTCTTCTCGGCCATGGTCGGGGTCCATTCGATGCGCTTGACCCCGCGCGAGAGCTTGTGCCCCGACTTGTCGGTGAGCTCGACACCCTGCTTGGTGATGACGGCGAAATCGCCTTCCTCGAGGTAGATGACGTCGCGGGTGTGCGCGAGGATCGCGGGAACGTCGGAGGCGACGAAGTTGCAGTCCTCGCCGAGGCCGACCACCAGCGGGCTCGCGTTCTTCGAGACCACCAGCATGTCCGGGAACTTCTCGGATACGACCGCGAGCGCGTAGGTGCCCCTCACGTTGTGCAGCGCGGCGCGCACCGCTTCGGGCAGCCGCAGGCCCTTCTCGATCTCCTCCTGGATCAGATGGGCGAAGATCTCGGTGTCGGTCTCCGAGCTGAATTTGTGCCCCGCGCTGATCAGCGCTTCCTTCAGCTCGAGGTGGTTCTCGATGATGCCGTTGTGCACGACCGCCACGCCGCCGTACTTGTGCGGGTGCGCGTTCTCGTCGGACGGCTTCCCGTGCGTCGCCCAGCGGGTGTGCCCGATGCCGGTTGCGCCCTGCGGCATCGACTCGCCCAGCCGTTTCTCCAGGTTGGCGAGCTTGCCCTTTGCGCGGACCACCGCGAGGCCCTTGTCGCCGAGGACGGCGACGCCGGCGGAGTCGTACCCGCGGTACTCCAGCTTCCGCAGCCCCTCGACGAGCAGCGCCGCGCACTGCTCTTCCCCCACGTATCCCACGATGCCGCACATGATCCGGATTCTCCCC
>VBKQ01000446.1 GCA_005879505.1 Deltaproteobacteria bacterium | reverse complement strand
GCGCGCGAGGCGGACCTGATCATGGTGCTCGCGCCGGACGAGAAGCAGAGGAGGATCTACGAAGAGGAGATCTCCCCGCACCTGACGGCGGGCAAGGCGCTCTTCTTCGCCCATGGCTTCAACATCCATTACGGGCAGATCAAGCCGCCGCCCGAGGTGGACGTGGTGCTGATCGCGCCGAAGGCGCCGGGACACATGGTCCGCCGGCTCTTCGAGGGCGGGCAGGGGACCCCGGCGCTGATCGCGGTGCAGCAGGACGCGAGCGGCCAGGCGAAGGCGCTGGGCCTCTCCTACGCGCGCGGGATCGGCGCCACACGCGCCGCGGTTCTGGAGACCACGTTCCGCGAGGAGACGGAGACCGACCTCTTCGGGGAGCAGACGGTGCTCTGCGGCGGGATCACCTCGCTCGTGCTGGCGGGGTACGAGACGCTGGTCGAGGCCGGATACCAGCCGGAGAGCGCTTACTTCGAGTGCCTGCACGAGCTGAAGCTGATCGTCGACATGATGTACGAGGGCGGCCTCGGCTGGATGCGGTACTCGATCAGCGATACTGCCGAGTACGGCGACTACACCCGCGGGCCCCGCATCGTGAACGAGGCCGTCCGGGCGGAGATGAAGACCATCCTCCGCGAGATCCAGACCGGGCGATTCGCGCGCGAGTGGATCCTGGAGAACCAGGCCGGGCGTCCTTCATTCGATAAGCTGCGCGCGGAGGGGAAGGCGCATCCCATCGAGGAGGTGGGGAGGAGGATCCGCGAGCTGATGAGCTGGCTGCGGGATGCGAAGAAGGAAGCGGGGGAGGCGCCACGGAAGCCGCGGGCGTCGGCCCAGGCGTAGCCGCGGCCGCCGAAGGGCGGCTTAGCGGCCATGCAGTTGCGGTTCCAAGCTTCCGCGAAGGCGGAAACAGCCTCCCACAAGAGGGGACACAAATAATGACGACTGGGAGCACGACGCCACCGCACATGTGGTTGAACGGGAAGCTGGTCGCGCCTTCGGAGGCGCGGCTGGACTTCCTCACGCCCGCGCTGCACTACGGAGTTGCCGCGTTCGAGGGGATTCGCTGCTATCGCACGCCGCGCGGGCCCGCGATCTTCCGCCTGGAGGAGCACCTAGAGCGGCTGCTCCATTCGGCGAGGGTGCTCGGCTGGCGCGAGCTTCCCTTCGGGATCGAGGATCTCGCGGAAGGCTGCAAGAGCGTGGTCCGCGCGAGCGGATTCCAGGAGTGTTACATCCGCCCGCTGATCTGGCTGGCGGAGGGCGGCTGGAACCTCACCGTCGACGCGGGCAAGGCCCACGCCGGAATCGCCGTCTGGGAGTGGAAGGCGTACCTGGGCGCCGCCGCCCTCGAGCAAGGCGTGCGGGCGAACGTGTCCACCTTCACCCGCCACCACCCGAACGTGATGATGACCAAGGCCAAGATCAGCGGGAACTATCCGAACTCGGTGCTGGCGAAGACCGAGTCGCTGCGCCTGGGCTTCGACGAAGCGATCCTGCTCGATCCGCAGGGCATGGTGGCGGAGTGCACCGGCGAGAACATCTTCGTCGTCCGCCGCGGGAGGGTCATCACCCCGCCGCCCGGCGCCATCCTCGAGGGCATCACGCGCGATTCGGTGATGGTGCTTGCGCGCGATCTCGGCCACGAGGTCGTCGAGCAGCCCCTCTCCCGCGACCAGCTCTACATCGCGGACGAGGTGTTCGTGACCGGGACGGCGGCGGAGGTGATCGGGCTGCGCGAGGTCGACTTCCGCCCGATCGGCTCCGGCCGCGGTACTCCCGTGACGCGGGCGCTGCAGGACGCCTTCCACGCGGCGGTCCGCGGCGATCACCCGCGATCTGCGGGGTGGCTCACGTTCGTAAGCTGACGCCCGTCGACAACCGCGCGGGACCTGTTACGTTCGAAGCGATGGTCGGACGCGCGCTCATCGTCGCGGCAGGCGCATTTGCTTGCATCGGGGGCGTCAGCCCCGTGCAATGCGCCATCGACGCCGACTGCGGCGCATCGGCGTTCTGTGCCCAGGGAGCCTGCATCGACGGCACTCGCAGCTGCCCGCTCCTGCAGCCGAAGTTTTCCAGCATCAACTCGCGGCTCCTCCAGGTCGGGTGCGGCGTAGGCCAGCTGAACTGCCACGCCGGGGACTCGGTGGCCGTTCAGAGCGGCCCGAGCTTCGCCGGCCATCCCTACACGACCTTGGTGAACGCGCCCGCCGCGAACCGCCTCGGCAGCGCGCGCGGCCTCGTGCTGGTGAAGCCGGGCGATCCCGGCGCCTCCTTTCTCATCACCAAGCTGCAGCTGACGAGCACCGATCCGGCCTTTGGCCCTGGCCAGCCCGCTTCCGCGCCGGGCTCGACCTGTGCCGCGACGCTCGGCGTGATCGAGCAGTGGATCCAGCTCGGCGCCCCGGACGACTGAGATGACGGACCTCTTCCGCCGATCGATGATGAAGACGGCCGCGCTCGTGCCGCTCGCCGCAAAGCTCGCGTGCGTCCGGCGGATCGCGCCGAACCGGTCCATGAGCGTGGCGGCCGCCGTAGACGGCGACGTCACCATCGCCCTCGCGCAGGCTCCGGAGCTCTCGAGGGCCGGTGGGGCGATCGTAGCGCACCCGCTGGGGTCACCGGGCGGATACCTGGTGGCAAATACCGGCGCCGGATACCTGGCCCTGCGCGCCGAATGCCCCCATGAAGGGTGCGAAGTGGCATGGGTCCAGGAGGATCGTCAGGTGGAGTGCCCTTGTCACGGGTCGCGGTTCGCCGGCGACGGCACCCTCCTGAATCCACCCGCGCGCGCCAATCTGACCGGTTTTCCCGCTGAGGCGGATGGCCAGGGCAACATCGTCGTACATCTCTTCGCCGGCGATGGAACCTTCGCGGAGCGAGTGCGGAACGGCCAGGTGAGCTTCCCGATCAGCGAGTTTCCCATCCTCGCGAACGTGGGCGGCGTGATCCTCGGTCGCCCCGACGGATTTCCCAGCCCGCTCCTGGTAGCCCGTATCGCTTCAGGCGTTGGGGCAGACGCCATCGCCGGCGTGTCGGCGATTTGCAGCCACCTGGGCTGCACCGTCCTGCCCGCCGCGAGTGGACTGCAGTGCCCCTGTCACGACTCCAGAT
>VBKQ01000445.1 GCA_005879505.1 Deltaproteobacteria bacterium | reverse complement strand
TGGCGATCGTGCGGCGCTTGCGCGACCGTGGCGTGGGAATCGTCTACGTGAGCCACCGGCTTCGGGAGATCTTCGCGCTGGCAGATCGCGTCACGGTGCTCCGGGACGGCGCCTGCATCGGGACCCGATCCATCGCCGACGTCACGCAGGCCGCCCTCGTCTCCATGATGGTCGGCCGCTCGATCGACCAGCTCTTCCCCAAGGTCGACGCGCCGCGCGGCAGGACGCTGCTCGAGCTCAGGAAGCTGTCCTTTCGGCGCGCCGTCCGCGACGTGTCCCTGACGGTCCGGGAAGGCGAGATCCTGGGCATCGCGGGTCTCGTCGGATCCGGAAGGACCGAGCTGGCCCTCACCGTCTTCGGGATCACGCCGGCAACCTCCGGGGAGATCCTGGTCGACGGGAAGCCCGTGATGATCGATCGCCCGCGGGTGGCCCGCGACCTCGGGATCGCCTACATCCCGGAGGATCGCGGGCTGCAAGGGCTCATCCGCACGCAGACCCTGCGCGAGAACGTCTCGCTCCCCGTCCTCGACCGCATCTCGTGGGCCACCATCGTCGATCCCCGCGGCGAGGAGAGGCGTGCGCGCGAGGCCATCGATCGCTTCGGAATCCGGGCGCGCGGGACGGAGCAGATCGCGCGCCAGCTCTCGGGCGGGAACCAGCAGAAGGTGGTGGTGGCGAAGTGGCTGGGGACGGAGCCGCGCATCCTGATCATGGACGAGCCGACCCGCGGCATCGACGTGGGCGCCAAGGCCGAGATCCACGCGCTCATGGGCAAGCTCGCCCAGCAGGGCCTCGGCATCATCATGATCTCCAGCGAGTTGCCCGAGGTGCTCGGCATGGCCGACCGGGTCCTGGTCATGAGCGGCGGCCGCATCGTCGCTGCTTTCGACCGGGCGGAGGCGACTGCGGACGCCGTCGGCGCCGCCATGACCCATGTCGGCGAGAGCCGGGACGTCGCCTGATGGACGCCGTCGCCACCGCCGCCCTGGCCCCGAAGAATGGACGCCTGGCGCGCATCTTCGCGGCGTACGGCCAGGAGCTCGTCGTTCTGGGATTGCTGCTGGCGGTCATCGCCCTCTCGGGAGCGGTGAACGCGCGCTTCCTGAGCGAGAACAACCTCAACAGCATCTTCTCGGGAAACGCCTACGTCGCCGTCGCGGCGATCGGCATGTCGATGGTCATCATCGCCGGCCACATCGACGTCTCGGTGGGGTCGCTCATCGGAGTGCTCGCCACCATCTCGGGCACGCTCGCCGTTCGCGGGTATCCGATCTGGGTGGCGTGGGTCGCCTCCATCGTGGCCGGGATCGCCATCCAGGCCGTCAACGGCGTGCTCGTCGCCTATGCGCGCATCCCCGCCATCGTCGTGACCCTGGGCATGCTGTCGATCCTGAAGGGCGGGCTCATCAGCGCGACCTCGGGCGCCTGGATCACCAACCTGCCGCCGGGTTTCCTCCTCGCCCAGTTCCGCCTCTTCGGGATTCTTGCCCCGGTCTGGTTCGCCGCCATCCTGACCGTGCTGGCGGCGCTGTGGATGCGCTACTCCGCGCTGGGGCGGTCGATCTACGCAGTCGGCGGCAATCCTGACGCTGCGCGCGCCGCCGGCATCCAGACCAAGCCGACCGTCGTATTCGTCTTCGCGTTGCACGGCCTCTTCGCCGGGATCGCGGCCATCCTGTTCGCGAGCCAGCTGCAGGTCATCCAGTCGACCGTTCCGCCCAACCTCGAGCTCAACGTGATCACGGCCTCGGTGATCGGCGGCGTCTCGATCCTGGGCGGGACCGGCACGGTCATCGGCTCGACGCTCGCCGCCATCCTCTTCGCCGCCATCGGCTCCTCCCTCATCTTCCTGAATGTTTCCGCCTACTGGCTGAAGGCGGTCCTCGGCCTCTTGATCCTTGTGACGGTGCTCGCCGACATGGCCAGGCGCCGCAGGGCCTTCTGAGGAGCGACCCATGGCCCTGTCCCTGCGCCGGCTGCTTCGACACGAGACGATCCTGGCCGTGCTGGTCGTGGTTGCGCTGGTCGTCCTGGCGGCGCAGTCGGAGCGCTTCTTCACCGCGGACAATCTCCTCAACCAGGGCCGTCTGATGTCCGAGGTGGGCCTGGTGGCGCTCACCATGACCTTCGTGATCGTCACGGGCGGCATCGATCTCTCGGTCGGCTCGATGCTAGGTCTTTCGGCGATCCTGGTGGGCGTGTTCTGGAAGAACGTGGGATTGGCCCTGCCTATCGCCATGGTCCTGGCGGTGGGCGCCGGAGGGTTGGCGGGCCTCCTGAACGGCCTCATCATCACGCGCTTCAAGGTCCCTCCGCTCATCGCGACCTTGGCGACGCTGGCGCTCTATCGGGGCCTCGCCGAAGGCATCAGCCAGTCGCGCTCGGTCCGGGGCTATCCGGAGTGGTTCTATGCGCTCGGCCAGCGCGACGCCGCGGGGGTGCCGGTCCAGGTGTGGATCATGCTCGTCGCCGGTCTGGGGTCGGCCGCGATCCTGGGCCTCACCACCTTCGGACGAGCCACCTACGCCGTGGGGGCGAACGAGACCGCGGCCCGCTTCTCGGGGATCGCGGTGGATCGCACCCGGCTCCTCGTCTACACCGCCTCCGGACTCATGTCCGGGCTCGCGGCGGTCATCTTCGTCTCGCGCGTCTCGACGACGCGCTCCGACATGGGCACCGGGCTCGAGCTCGACGTCATCACCGCTGTCGTTCTCGGCGGGACCAGCATCTTCGGCGGCAAGGGGACCATCATGGGGACCGTCCTCGGACTCGCCTTGATCCAGGCCCTCCGGAGCGGGCTGTCCTTGGCGGGCGTGAAAGGGGACGGCACGATCGTGGTGATCGGCCTCGTGCTCATCGGTGCAATTCTCGTCAGCAACCTCTTCGGCCGTGACGGCGACGGCTGAAACGGAGAGGATGTCTCGCCGCAGTGAAACCGGTTCGTGTCCCTGACAAAGGAGTGACCCATCATGCTACGTGCCGCGTTCGTGATTGCAGTGACGTTCCCGCTGGCGACCAGCCCCGCCATGGCGGCGGCAGCCTGGACGGGTGGCGACGACCTGCCGACCAGCCCGCTGGCCTGCGATGCCACTCCCGCCAAGGCGTCCGCGAAGCCCTATGACGGCGGCTCGCCGAAGAATCCGCCCAGCCGCAAGGGCAAGAAGATCAGCGTGGTCGACGTGCCCAAGC
>VBKQ01000103.1 GCA_005879505.1 Deltaproteobacteria bacterium | reverse complement strand
TTGATCTGCGCGTCGTCGAGAGCGACGAGCTCGACCACGGCGGCGTGGAGCTGGTTCTTGTCGCGCATGGGCGCGGTGCAGCCCTCGAGGTAGCTGACGTAGCTGCCTTCCTCGGCGATGATCAGAGTGCGCTCGAACTGCCCGGTGTTCTCCGCGTTGATGCGGAAGTACGTCGACAGCTCCATCGGACAGCGGACGCCCTTGGGGATGTAGCAGAAGGAGCCGTCGCTGAAGACGGCGGAGTTCAAGGTGGCGAAGAAGTTGTCTGAATAAGGGACCACCGACCCGAGGTACTTCTGGACGAGCTCCGGATGCTTCTGTACCGCCTCGGAGAACGAGCAGAAGATGACCCCGGCCTTTGCCAGCTTTTCCTTGAAGGTGGTGGCGACCGAGACGCTGTCGAAGACGGCGTCCACCGCCACGCCGGCGAGCCTCTGCTGCTCGATGAGCGGAATTCCCAGCTTGTCGAAGGTCTGGCGCAGCTCGGGATCGACCTCGTCGAGGCTCTTCGGGCCCGCGCCTTTCGGCTTCGGCGCCGAGTAGTAGACGATGTCCTGGTAGTCGATGGGCGGATAGCGGACGTTCTGCCAGCGCGGCTCCTTCATCGTCAGCCAGTGACGGAAAGCGCGCAGGCGCCATTCCAGCATGAACGCGGGCTCGTTCTTCTTCGCGGAGATGAGGCGGACGGTCTCCTCGTTCAACCCGCGCGGAACCGCATCGGCCTCGATCTCGGTGACGAAGCCGTACTTGTACTGGCGGGAGGTCAGCTCCTGGATGGTTGCGGGGGCGCTCACGATAGCGTTCTCAGGGGAAAGACCTCGGGCTGGGAATGGATCCAGACGTCCATCTCGGGCTCGCTGCGCAGCAGGTCGCTGAGCTTCGTCTTGCCCAAGGCGTTCTGGACGGCCTGATCGACGGCGATCCAGACCGCGCGGATGGCGCAGTCGCTGTTGCGCACGCACACCCGCTCGACCCCCTTGTGCTGGCCGCAGAAGTCCCTGGAGTAGAGATTGCCTCCGAGGGCACCGAGCACCGACCCGACGCTGATCTGCTCCGCCGGACGGACGAGCTGATAGCCGCCGTTGCGGCCGCGCACGCTCTTCACCAGGCCTCCGCGGCGCAGCAGCCGCATCAGCTTGTGGACGTGGGCCGCGCCCAGGCCCTCCCGCTCGGCGAGCTGGGGAGTGGTCAGCGCCCCCTCGGGTTCGCGAGCGACCTGGAGCAAGCAGCGGAGCCCGTATTCCTCCTGCGCACTCAGCCTCATGGGGCGCTAAATAAGAAAAATGTACCAAACAGTCAAGTTAATCGGGCCGGCGTTGGACGCGCTGCGTCCTGGACGGCATGCTAAGGTCGCGCGGTCCCCGGCGGAGGCAGCCGTGCGGGTCACGTTGATCGGTCACGCTACGCTGTACGTCGAGGCCGGCGACGCTTCTTTCCTCGTCGATCCGGTGCTGCGCGATCCCTTCGAGGGCGGCGCGGTGTCGTCCTGGCCGGAGCGGAGCGTCGACCTCGCGGCTTTGCCGTCGCCGGACTTCGTGGTGATCTCGCACCGGCACCCGGATCATTTCGACATCGAATCGCTCGCGATCCTCCCGCGCGATGCCACCGTTCTGCTGCCCCGCGACCCGCTCATCGCCCACGCCCTGGAAAAGCTGGGCTTCAGGAAGATGCAGCCGCTCGACCCCGGGCGGCCGCTCAGCTTCTTCGAGACGCAGATCTTTCCCACGCGCTCGGAGGAGCCGGTGCGCGAGGTCGGGCTGGTGTTCGCCGATTCCGGGACCGCGATCTTCGACCAGGTGGACACCGCGGTCTCGCGCGAAACCGCGCAGCAAGTGCGGGCCCGCTTCAAGCTCGCCGCCCACTTCGCCCGCTACGCGAGCCAGAACTTCGACTATTTCGAGAGCCGCGCGGCAGAATTCCCCTGGCAGGAGCATGCGCGAAATCTCGAGACCGCCGCGATGCTGGGGGCAGGGCTGGTCGTGCCTGGTTCCGCCGGTTTCCGGTATTGCGGCGAGCATGCCTGGCTGAATCGGTTTCTCTTTCCCGTGTCGCGCCCCGCGTTCCTCGCCGATCTCGGGCGCGTCTCGCCGGATCAGCGAGCCGAAGCGATGGATCCGGGCGACGTCGTCGAGATGTCGGACGGTGAGGCGCGGATCGTGCGCGGCGCCTCCCCGTTCGTGCGCTGCCTCGGCGGGTCCGACGATGAGCTGCGGTTCGACCCCACCTCGCCGGTTCCGGCGCTGCACGACCCGAATCCTGAAGGGCGCAGGGAGGCGGAGCTGCGCGAAGGAGTGATCCGAATCGCGCGCGCTCTCGCGCAATGGGCGCGCGCGGATGTGACGCCGCTCTCCGTACCATGGCGATACCGCCAGGCAGGCGCCGTGTACGGGCTCACCGTCCGGCTCCCAGAGGGCGCGCTCCAATTCTCGCTCGATTTCGGCGCCGCGGAAGTGCCGCTGCGCGAGAGCGCCAGCGGTCCGGAGCCCACCGTGACGCACCAGATCGCGGCGAGCGGGCTCCTGGACTGGGCCGAGCGCCGCCGCGACTTCTTCTCCGTGCGCGGCTGGTCGCGCCGCTTCTCTACGGAGCGGCGCATCGTCGGCGACGCCTCCGGCGTGGAGGTGCTGAAGCTGGAGCTCCCGGATTTGCTCATGCATTGGCTGCTGCGGGAGTCCGAGGGCGCCGACGAGGCTGCGCGGCGCCGCGTGGACCTGGAAATCGCGCGCTGCGCGGGAGCGCCTACCGCGGCAGCTCGACGGTGAAGGTCGAGCCGCGGCCTAGCTCGCTGCTCAGGCTGATCGTCCCTCCATGCGCTTCGACGACGCGGCGAGTGATCCACAGCCCCAGGCCAAACCCACCGAATCGACGAGGCGACACCGCGCGCTCGAACTGCCCGAACACGCGCGACTGGTCCGCGGGATCGATGCCGATGCCGTGATCCCGAATCCCGAGCACGACCCGCTCTCCCCGGTCGCTCAGCCAGACCTCGACCGGCTTTCCGGCGCCGTACTTGGCTGCGTTGCTGATCAAATTGTCGATCACCTGATCGAGCCGGAGGGGGTCCCAGTGCCCGGTGACTTTTCCTTCGAGGCGCAACTCGAGATCCACCAACATCTCCTCGCGGCTCGGGATCGCTTCGGACCGCCGCAGCCGCCGGATCAAGCCCTGGACTTGAAGCGAAAGGGCGGTGAAAGGCGTGCGCAGCTCGTGCGAGGCGGTGGAGAGGAACTCGTCGCGCGCCGCCACGGCGCGGTTCCGCTCGGCGATGGCGGCGCCGAGCACCAGCGCGGTTCCCGCGGCGACGCCCATGAAAGCCTGCAGGTCGAGCAGCGAGTCGGCGAGGACAGGACGTGCGAAGGGCCCGTACCCCATCGCGGTTCCCGTCACGGCGATGCCGCAAACCAGGAAAACGGAGGTCACCGCCCCGTAATGCCCGAAGCGGAGTGCTGCCCAAGCCAGCAGCGGGAAAAGCATGTACGGATGCCGCGACAGGCTGATGGAACCTCCAAACACCTTGCCGAAGACGAGCAAGCCGAGAGCGGCCAGGGCGCAGGCCAGAAGCAGCACCTCGGCGCGCATCCACCTGCGCCATCGCAAGGGCTGCCGCCCGAGGAAGACGAAGAGCAGCGGCGCCACCACCAGGTCGCCGACCATGTCGCCGATCCACCACGCTCGCAGCGCCGGCACGGTTGCGCTGGAAGAGACGGTGCCGGCGAGGCGAAGGCTGGTCACGCCGATCGATGCGCTCAGCGCGGTGCTGCAGATCGCAGGCCCGACGATCAGCGCGACGACGTCGTCGACGCGATCGAGCTGCGTCTGGAAGCGGACCAGGCCCAGCAACCACACGCCGGCGATCGCCTCCAGCGTGTTGCCCAAGGCGATACCGAGCGCCGCCGGAAGCGGCGCGCCGGCGACGAGGTTGACGCAAAGGGCCCCCGCGAACACGCCCGGCCAGAGGCGGAAGCCAAAGAGCCATAGAGCGGCGAGCGCGATGCCCGTCGGCGGCCAGACCAGCGTGGCGAAACCGGCCACGGCGTCGAGGCGCAGCCCGAGCAGGGCGGTGACGAAGTACGCGGCGAAGAGGAGGACGCAGCCGAGAGCCACCTCCGTTCGGCTCTTCAGCTCCCTCATGGCGGCGGATCATGACCAGTTGGAACGCGATGTCCAATGGGAAGGAGGGTTTCCAACTCGTCCGGGGAGGGAGGCACCGCATCGTGCCTCCAGAGAGGATACTCTGGAGGCATCATGGGCGTGATGACGTCGTTTCCGGGGATGCGCGGTGGCACGGTGCAGGGCTACTCCTCGCGGCCGGGCGAGGGGAAGGGACCCGCCGTCGTCGTGATCCAGGAGTGGTGGGGTGTGCAGGGGCAGGTCAAGGCCGTGTGCGATCGGCTGGCGCTCATGGGATTCAACGCGCTCGCGCCCGATCTCTACGGCGGCAAGGTGATCCCCTACCACGACCAGGCTGCCGCGAGCGCCGCGGCGTCGTCCCTGGACTTCAAGGCCGCGGTCGAGAATGCAGTGCGCGGCGCGGTCGTCCACTTGAAGAAGAGCGCGTCCAAGGTCGGACTGCTGGGATTCTGCATGGGCGGTGCGGTGGCCGTGATCGGCGCCGCGCGGATTCCCGAGCTCGACACCGCGGTGTCCTTCTACGGCTTGCCGCCCCCGAACGTCGTCTCCGGCAAGGACGTGCGGGTCCCGCTGCAAGGACACTTTGCGAGCGAGGACGGCTCGGTCACGCCGGAGAAGGTGGACGCGTTCGAGAAGGCGCTGAAGGCCGCGGGAAAGAAGTACGAGATCTACCGCTACCAGGCGCACCACGGGTTCATGAACGAGGATCGCAAGGAGGTCCACGACCCGAAGGCGGCGGCGCTCGCCTGGGACCGCACGCTCGCCTGGCTGAGGCGCTATCTCGGCGTGGCTCTTTAAAGGTCAGCGGCGCACTCGCACGACGTCGACGCGGGCCTCGAATTCGGCCTGACCGCTGGAGAACGTGAACAGATCGACCGCCGCATCCGGCAGTACCGGCGCACCGGACGTGAGCGTGTTGAGCGCCGTCCATCCGTCGTGGATCCAGACGGTGCCGGCCAGGATGCGATCCGTGACCAGCGCTCGCGCCCGCATCTCGCCGCGCTCGTTGAAGACGCGGATCTCGTCGCCGTCGCTCAGGGCGCGCTCCGCGGCGTCCGGGGGCGAGATCCAGAGGCGCGGGCCGGGATCGGCGGCGGCGAGCGTCGGCAGCGCGCGGCCGTGATCGTAGAAGCCATGGAAGTGCGCGAGCGTGCGCCCTGTACGCAGCGCGAGCGGATGGGGCGAGCGGGGTGCCGGCTCGAACACCGGCAACGCCGGAAGGCCGAGACTCCTGGCGCGCTCGGAGACGAACTCCACCTTTCCCGACGGAGTGTGGAACGCGAGATCAGGATATGCGACATGCGAGATTTGCAGCGGGCGGATCCCACCCTCGGCGGCGAGGGCGGCCGCGGTCGCGTGACCGGTGGCGGGATGGTCGAGCAGCGCATCGAGCGCGCCCGTCTCTTCGGTCCAGGGAAAGAAATCGCGCACCTCGAGACGCCGGGCCAGTTCGCGCAGCACCCAGGCCGGCGGCCGCGCCTCGCCTGGCGGGTCGAGCACCTTCGGCATCAGATAAAGATGGGTGTTCGTGCTCTTGCAGCCGGTAGTTTCGAGCCATGACGTCGAAGGCAAGACCAGGTCGGCGTGGCGGCGCGCCGTATCGTGCATGAAGAGGTCGTACGTAGCGACCAGGTCGAGCCGCTCGAGCGCGGCGGCGACGCGGCCAGCGTCGGCGAAGGACGACACCATGTCGGTGCCGAAGAGGAGGAGCACGCGCACCCTGCCGTCCTCGAGCGCCTCGGTGATCCGCGACATCTGATCCGGCACGTCGTCTCCGGGCGGGCGCCGCTCGCGCGCCGCGATGCTCGCGAGACCTTGTCCGTGCGAGGAGGCGCCGTGCCGCGGGCCCAGTCCGCCACCCGGAATGCCCAGGTTGCCGGTGAGCGCCGGAAGGCACGCGACGGCCCGGGCGCCCTGCCAACCCTCGGCGCCCTTGTGCATGGAGCTACCGCCGAGGAGGATCATCGCGGGTTTCGTTGCCGCGTAGCTGCGCGCAAGTGCGGCGATCCGCTCCCGGTCCAAGCCTGTCGCTGCCGAGGCCCAGGCGACGTCATGTCCGGCGAGGTGCGCGGCGAGCGCATCGAAGCCGACGGTATGGCGCGCGACGAACGCCGCGTCGTAGAGCCGCTCCGAGACGATCACGTGCATCAGCCCGAGCGCCAGGGCCGCGTCCGTTCCCGGCCGCAGCAGCATCGTCTCGTCCGACTGCGCCGCCGCCTCGGTGCGCCGCACGTCGATGGTGACGACGTGGGCGCCTCGCCGTTTCGCGGCCGCCAGGTGGCGTCCGGTGTTCGGCTGGCTCGCGAGATTCGCTCCCCAGAGCAGGATCAGCGCCGAGTGGGCACCCATGTCCTCCTTGGTGCTTGCCTCGAGCACGCCGGTGAGACCGAGACCGAAAGCGCCGAGGCCCCAGCAGATCAGGTTCGGGTTCCACCACTGGCAGCCGTATAGATTCGCGAATCGCCGGAGCAGCTCGGACGAGAGCCGGGTGCCGTAGTCGTTGGCGAAGAACCCGTGTCCAGACCAGGCGCCCACGGCCCTCGGCCCCACGGCGCGCGCCCGCTCAGCGATGGTGTCGAGCGCGTCGGCCCAGGTCATCCGCTGCCACGTCCCACTTCGCGGAGACCGGCGCAGGGGATGAAGCAGCCGCTGGGGGTTGCCGATGATCTCGCGGGCCGCGTGGCCGCGGATGCAGAGAAAGCCACGGCTGTCGGGATTCTCGGGATCGCCGCGGACCGCTTCGACCCTGCCGTCCTCGACGTCGACGAGCATTCCGCACAGCGTCGGATGGCAATTCATCGGACACATCGTGCGGAACGTGGGCATCGGAAGGAAGGATACCGGAGGACCGCCGCCGCTGCTTCAGGAGCGGGCCTCGGTCTGCAGCGCCGCCGCCGTCTCCATGCGCGCATGACCCACCCGGAGCGCCGCGAGGACCGCCAGGCCCTGGAATAGCGCCACGGCGTACAACACTGCCGAAAACATTCCGCGGTCCATCAGCGGGCCGAGGAGGACGGGAGCGACCGACAGCCCGGTGTCGAGGCCGGAGTAGACGAATCCATAGATGCGGCCGAACGAGCGCTGGCCGAACCGCTCCATGGCTGCTCGCCGGACCAAAAGGTCGCGCGACGGTGTGGCGGTCCCGGTGAAGAAACCGAATACGGCCATGATGGGTGTGACGGCGGCGTGCGGCACGCTTCCGGTCGCCAGCGCCAGCGCCAGGAGCGCCGCCGAAACCAGGAGCACCGCCACCACCCGCTCGTGCGCCTCGAACCGCGCGGCGAGGAATCCGCCGGCCGCGATGCCCATCGCGCCGCCGAGGAGGAAGACCGTGAGCGCGGAAGCGGCGGCCGTGAGCGGCAGCCCGTAGACGTGGTTCAGCACCGAGGGAGCGAAGTTCTGCAGGCCGCTCAGGCCCATCATCGAGGCGAAAAAGAAGACGAAGCACATCCACACCGCCCCCACTCGCAGGAAGGCAAATGGCGAGCTGGCGGCGGGCGCATCAGCGGCAGCATGGGAGTGCGTCGACGCAGGTGCCGCGAGGCTCCCGCGCAAAAGCACCACGCAGCCCAGGGCCACGATGCCGAGCGACGCGGCCGCCAGCGCGGCGAAGCGCCAGCCCGCGGCCGTGGCAATTCCGGCCATGCACACCGGCGCGGCCGCCCAGCCGATGTTGCCGGCGACGCCATGCGCCGAGAAGGCGTGTGCCAGCCTGGCCGGCGAGACGCTGCGGTTGAGGACGGTGAAATCGGCGGGATGGAACACGGCGTTCCCCGCTCCGGCGAGCATGGCCGCGGCGAGCAGGGCGGGGTAGCCGTTGGCCGCGCTCAGCGTGAGCGCGGAGAGCGCCAGAAGCGCGATCCCGGTGGAGAGGACGCGCGGCGCTCCGTACCGATCCACCGCGAATCCCGCCAGCGCCTGACCCACGCCGGAGACGACGAAGAACGCAGTGGTAAGCATGCCGGCGCGAGTGAAGCTGAGGCCGAACTCGGCCATCAGCCAGGGGAAGAGCGATGGGATCACCAGGTGGAAGAAATGCGAGGTGCCGTGGGCGAACCCGACCAGCGACATCACTTCGAAGTCGCCGGCGCGCCTCACCGCCACCGCTGCGCCCGTATCGAAGGCCGGCCTGTTCATCGGTCCGGCACCACCGGCTTCTGGGGGCGCTCATTGACCGAGAGCTGGAAGACGTCCGGGCGCGCGTAGTGTCCCGCCACGTCGAGATCGTACTTGCCGCGCGCGATTTCGTCGAGGTCGAGCTCCGCAGAGAGGATCGCTTCCTCCTCGAAGACCGGACCGGCGAGGACTTGGCCGGCCGGATCGATGATGCAGCTGCCTCCGCGCATCAGCAGCGTCTGGGGGGCCTCGCCCAGCACATTGGGGATGTCCGCCGGCATGTCGGAGCGCCGCAAGACCTGGCAGGCGCTGAGCACGAAACAGCGGCCTTCGAGGGCGATGTGGCGCATGGTCGGCAGCCACGTCTCGCGATCGTCCGCGGTCGGCGCGCAATAGATCTGCACTCCTTTCGAGTACATCGCCATCCGCAGCAAGGGCATGTAGTTCTCCCAGCAGATGACCGCGCCGAGGCGTCCCAGCCGCGTGTCGAGCACTGGAAGCGTCGAACCGTCGCCGAAGCCCCACACCAGCCGCTCGGCCGCCGTCGGCATCAGCTTGCGGTGCTTGCCGAGGTACGCGCCGTCATCGGAGAAGAAGAGCACCGTGCAGTACAGCGTCCCGCCCTCGCGCTCGATCACTCCCACCACCAGATGCAGCCGATGCTCGCGGGCAAGCTTCGCCATCCGATCCACGTCAGGGCCCGGCACCTCGACGGCGCTTTCGAAGTAGCGGCGGAATTGATCGCGGCCTTCGCGGGTGCGCCGGCCCACCACCGCGCCGAAGTCGAGGCCTTTCGGATACCCCGAGACGAACGCCTCGGGAAAAACCGCGATCTCCGCCCCCGCCCGCGCCGCCTCCGCGATCAGGCGGTCCAGCTTGTCCAGCGTTTGCGCGCGATCGAACGCCGCCGGCGCCGCCTGCACTACCGCCGCCCGGACCTTCATTCCCACGGGCTTCACCAGCCTTCCAGCGCCTCTTCGAAGAGATGGGCAAGGTCGGACTCGGTCACGGGGCGAGGCGACAGCTTGGTCACCCGGGCCTGCGGCAGCGTGCCCTGGACGAGGGCGGGGATGTCGGCCTTGCCGTAGCCGACCGAGCGGAGCCCGTTCGGCACTTTCAGTCGCTGCATGATCGCCACCAAGCGGTCAGAGAGGATCTTGCCGGCATCCTCGGGCCTCGCCCGCGACACGTCCGCTCCGAGGATTTCCGCGGCGACAAGATGCCGATCCGGACAGGACTCGGCGGTGAAGCGGAAGACCGCCGGCGCGTTCAGGATCACCGACATGCCGTGCGGCACGATGGGGTGGTCACCCGGAAAGCCATCCGGCCGGAAGTCCCGCACCATCCCTGAGACCGGATACGACATTCCATGCGGAAGGTGCACGCCCGCGTTGCCGAATCCGACTCCGGCGTAGGAGGCAGCGAGCTGCATCTTCTCGCGCGCCTCGAGATCGTCGGGGTCCTCCACTGCCCGGATGAAGTACTTGGCCACCCAGCGCAGCGCTTCCAGCGACCAGACGTCGCTGATCGGGTTCGAGCCCTGGTAAGCGGGCCGCAGCACGGGCCGCTCCGGCCTCGGACGGCGGTGGAAGGGCAGCGCGGTGTACGACTCGATGGCGTGACTGAGGACGTCGAACCCGCTCGCCGCCGCGACCTGCGCCGGCATCGATCTGGTGTTCTCCGGATCGAGGATTCCCAGCAGCGGTTTCAGCCGCCGGTGGGCGATCCCCGTCTTCGCGTGCAGCGGCGTGTAGTCGAAGATCGCCACACCGGTGGTCTCGCTTCCCGTGCCCGCAGTGGTCGGCACCGCGATCAGGGGCTTGAGCGGGCCGGGAACCGGCTTGCCCTTGCCGATGGGCGCGTTGACATAGTCGAGAAAGTCCGCCGGATAGGTCGAGTAGAGATTCGCCGCCTTGGCGGTGTCGATCGTCGAACCGCCCCCGACCGCAACCAAGGCATCGAAGTCGCCCTTGGTCGCGAAATCGATCGCGTCGCGGAAGGACCCGTCGGTGGGCTCGACGTGGACCCGGTCGAAGAGCGAGGAGACGATCCGGTTGTCGCGCAGGCTCTCGAGGACGGTCGCGACCGGCGAAAGCTTCGCCAGATTCGGATCGGTCAGCACCATCACCCGCTTTGCGTTCATCTCGGCGAGGTCCATGCCGATCTCGCGCGTGACGCCGCGGCCGAACCGGATGCTCGAGGAAGCGAGCTCGAACGCATATTCGAGGGCCATGGATCCTCCTCAGGAAGAGGGCAACGCGCCCTCGCCGGCTGGCTGACCGATGCGCCACCCGAACCAGACGACGGCAAGGCCCATCAGCGAGAGGATGACCACGAAACTGAGGCGCGACAGCATCGTCAGCATCGTGAGCGTTGCGGTGGACAGGCCGGTGAACGCAAGTCCCACGACCGGGAGGACGGGAACGCCGCAGCCGGCCAGCGTGCAGGGGCCGGTGGTTAGACCGAACACGCTCGTCACCGCGCCGGCGACACCCGCGGGACGCGCCGCCTTCAGCCCTGCGCCCTGGCGCCGCCGGTAGGACCAGAGCGCGAAATAGGCACCGAATACCAGGGAAGCGAGGGCGATCCGGACCAGGGTCGGGACGTCGACGATGAATCCCCAGTCGATGCCCTCGACCTTGTTGTCGGCGCTCACCCAGGCGATGGCCATCTGCGAGAGGAAGGAAAGCTTCTTTCCCAGCGGCTCTTCGGACGCGAGGTACTCAGGCAACCTCGACAGCCAGGGGTTGGAGGTGATGAAGTCCGGCGGCCTGCGCGCGACTGAAAGGATGGCGACCGGCGCGACCAGGTTGAGGACGAACACCGCCCCGGTCACGGCGAACACTACGCGCTTGCCCGACCGGAGGCCGACCCCGATTCCGCGGAGCGTTTGCGCGATTGCGGCCAATGCTGCCCGAGCCATCCTTGGTCCTTTTGCGAGCGGTGCAGGATACGTGACCACGCTGGCAATCGACAACCGCTACGTTTGACTTTTGCGTCGGCGGTGTGCTAGCGCCCACCACCGATTTCAGTCGCAAACTCCAGCGCTACCAGCGGGGCTCACATGTCCGATCGACCGACGCGGCGGGATTTTCTTTCTCAGCTTGGAGTCAGTGCAGTGGCAGCGGTCGGAGGCTCGATGGTGGGTCTGGGCGCGGGCATGGCCCACGCACAGGAGAAACCGAAGGGCACCATCCCGGACAAGCCGTTCAAGATCGGCCACATGACCTTCTTCACCGGCGCCGGCGCGGTCCTCGGCGAGCCGATGTACAAGGGCAACCTGCTGGCTGCCGACGAGATCAACGAGAAGGGCGGCCTTCTCGGCAAGAGGAAGATCGAGATCCTCAAGGCCGACGAGGCGGCCGGGACCGACGCCAACACCAAGGAGATGCGCCGCCTCAAGCTCTCCGAGAAGATCGACATGTTCATGGGGATCACCTCCAGCGGCAATACGCCGGCGCTGGGCCCCGTGGCGGAGGAGCTGAAGCTGCTCACCATCTTCGTCGATGGCTGCACCGACTTCCTCTTCGACAAGGCCGTCCCCAACCCGCGCTACATCTTCCGCATCACCAACATCCAGTCGGCCGACGGATCGACCTGCGCGCTGGGCGTGGCCATGACCTGGCCCGACATCAAGAAGGTCGCGCACATCCATCCCGATTATTCCTATGGCCGCAACTGCTTCGATCACTTCAGCATCGTGACGAAGAAGGTCCTGCCCAGGGCAGAGAACGTCTCGGAGGCGTGGCCGAAGCTCTTCTCCACCGACTTTACGCCGCACATCACCAAGACGCTGGGCGCCAAGCCGGACCTGCTGGTGACCTCCCTCTGGGGCGGCGACTACGTGGCCTTCTACAAGCAGGCGCTGCAGCACGGGCTCTTCACCAAGATGAAGGTCGCCACTACGCTCGCGCTCGGCTCCGCGCCGCAGTCGATCGGGAAGGACCATCCCGACGGCGTGCTCAGCGGCGTGCACTCGAACTACCACTTCACCTATCCGGGCGGGAATCGCTGGCCGCTCAACAAGACGTTCGTGGAAAAGTACCACGCCAAGTTCAACGAGTACCCGAACTTCCAGGCCGAAGGCGCGTACACCGCGACCTACGTGCTGAAGACGGCGGTGGAAAAAGCGAACAAGTTGATGGGCGGCTGGCCCGACGACGACGCCATCATCAGCCAGATCGAGGGCATGATGATCCCCGGACCGGGAGGATACGTGTACATCCGCCCGGACAATCACCAGGGCTACAAGGACGCGATCACCGGCTTCAGCAAGCAGGTGGCGGAGTATCCGTTCCCCATCCTCGATCCGACGCGGATCATCACCATCCCCATCCGCAACATCACCGCGCCCCCGGGGTGGCCGAAGGGTGAGCCGACCTCGACGTATACCTGGATCGATCAGACCTGGCCGACGGTGAAGACGGCCTGAACTGATCCAGGTGGACATCCTTCTCATCCACCTGTTCAACGCGCTGCTCTACGCGTCGGTGCTGTTCCTCATCGCCGGCGGGTTGAGCCTGATCTACGGCGTGATGCGGATCGTGAATCTCGCGCACGGGAACCTCTTTGCCCTGGGCGCGTTCATCACCGCGTCCGCCGTGGGGCAGTGGTTTGCCGGCTCGACCTCGGTCTGGCTCTACCTGCTGCTTCCGCTCGGCGCGCTCGGCGCAGCGGCGATCGGCGCGATCCTCGAGCCCACGCTGCTGCGGCCGTTCTACCGCCGGCCGGAGGAGTACCAGCTGCTCGTCACTTTCGGCATCCTCATGATCCTCGAGGACGTGATGCGGTTCGTCTGGGGCCCGTACCCGGTCTCCGCCACCACGCTGTTCGAGCAGATGGGCAGCATGACCGTCGGGGACTGGATCTATCCGCGCTACAACCTGCTGGTGATCGCCATCGGCGGTCTCGCCGCCATCTTCCTCTGGGCGTTCATCTACCGGACCAATTTCGGCATCTTGCTCCGGGCCACCTCGCAGGACATGCGCCGGGCCTCGGCCCTCGGCGTCAACGTCAATCTCGTCTACGTCGAGGCCTTCACCATCGGCTGCTTCATGGCCGGGCTCGGCGGCGCCATCATCGTTCCCAGCCAGTCGGCGGTGCTGGGGATGGGCGTGGACGCGCTGGTGCTCTCCTTCATCGTGGTGGTGGTCGGGGGCCTCGGCAGCCTCGAGGGCGCGCTGGTCGGCGCTGTCATCGTGGGCCTGCTCCGCGAGACCGCCATCAGCCTGTTCCCCGAGCTCGAGTTGGCGGTGCTCTATCTGATCGCCGCACTCGTCTTGCTGGTGCGCCCCGCAGGGCTCTTCGGGCGGGCTACGTGAGCGCCATCGCTCTCCGCCCCACGGCGACGCGGTCGCCTCTTTGGATCGTGATCTGGGCGGTGCCGATCGCGGCGCTGCTCGCCGTGCTCCCCTGGGTCTTGGAACCGTACCGGACCATCCAGATGGCGTACGGCCTGATCTTCGCCATCGCCGGCCTTGGCTTCAACATCCTCCTCGGCTACACGGGGCTGCTCTCCTTCGGCCATTCGGCGTATTTCGGCGTGGGCGCCTATGCGGTG
>VBKQ01000444.1 GCA_005879505.1 Deltaproteobacteria bacterium | reverse complement strand
TTGCAGATTCCCGGCGGTGCCGGCAGTGATCTGGATTTTCAGGTCGAGAGATCCCCCGGCCGGCAACGTGCAAGGCAACGGGCAAGGAGCTTGCGCCGTCACGGTGCTGTTGCCCGACGCTGCAAGCGAGGGCAATGCGACGAGCAGCGCGTCCGCGGAAGGCGGCCCGGCGGTACCGAGATGCAGGGTCGCCGGAAGGACCTGACCTTCGGTCGCGGTCGCGGGCAGCGATCCGGTGAACGAGGCCGTGATTCGAGGCGGGTCGTGAACGACGAGAGAGAATCCCGACGAAGCGGAGACGGCCCCCGCTCCATTTCCGTCCTGCGCGGAAGCGGTGACGATGACGCTCGCGCTTCCCGCCGGACTGCCGGCGTGCACTGGAATGGAGAAGGGGAGTGACCCACCCGCCGGAAGCCTGGCGACCGAGGCTGGCGAAGGAGAGCCGGCGCGGACGCCCCCCGAGACCTGCGCTCCTGCCGCGACCGAAACCGCATCGACATCGCCGTCGTTTCTCATCACCACGTCCAGCGTCGCCGACTGGCCGCCCACCATCCGTGCCGGACCGGAGACGGAGACCGACAGGAGCGGACCTGCCTGGACGACGAAGCCGGCCGCCGCCGAAGCGCTGACCTGAGCTCCAGAGACGGAATCGCTCCCCGAGACGGAAAGAGAGAACGTCGCCGGCGCCGCCGAGTTGCCGACCGTGACGGGCGAGAGCGTGACCGAGCCGCCGGCCGGAACGGAGGTGGGCGGCAGCTGCGCGGTGGAGGCGGGAGCGCCCGACGGACCGATCACGAGCCCCGAGCCGCCAGCCGCGATGGAGAGGATCGCCGCCGCGACGTCGACCTCTCCTGTATTGGTAATCACGACCGAGAGCGCGATCTTCTGGCCCTTCGAGGCAGGCGATTGCGAGGGCGAGGCGGTCATCGCCAAGGCAGCCGGCCTGCGCGCCGCCCCCGAAGATGCGGAAGCGGGTTGGGCAGCGAAGGAGCGTCCTGACAGCGCGCTCACTCCGGAAAGCGCCACGTTGAGTCGCACGGGCGCGCCGGCGGTCTGAGGCGTCACCGAGAAGATCTGCTGGACGCTCGAACCTGCCGCGATGGAGATGGATGCTGGAGGGTACGACACCGATCCGTCCCTGGCCGTGACCGTGAGCTGCGTGTTCGTCAGATCGACGTCGCCGTCGTTGCGCGCGTCGATCGTCACGGTCAAAGGGACGCCCACCTCCACGATCGCCGGCAGCGAGGCCACCGAGAGTGCCGGAGCGGGTCCGCTGCGGATCGCGAGGGCGTAGCGCTGCGATACCGGCGCAGGTGCGTCGCCGCGCTGGGCAACAGCGGTCGCGTCGAGCTGGAGCCAACCGGGTCCGACCGACACTCCCTGCACGGCGCCGGGAAGCGAAAGGGCGCTACCGGCGCCGATCGTCGCTCCCGAGACGGAGAGGCTCGATGCGAGGGCCGCGCCCCCGCCTGCGGTGACCTCGAGGTTGACGTGGGCGAGGTCGACGTTCGCAGGAGCCCACAGGCGCGCGGAG
>VBKQ01000443.1 GCA_005879505.1 Deltaproteobacteria bacterium | reverse complement strand
GACGGGCAGCACGATGCCGCTTGCGATCGCGGATCCGTCCGGCCATACGCCGATCCGGTCGACGGCGAGCATGACGTCCGAGGGCGCGCGGGAAGCGACCACGAGCGAGAAGGTCCGCTCCTCTCCGCTTGCCAGATCGGCGGGCGCCTGCAGCGTAACCTCGATGGGAGCGACGACCTGGAGCGCGGCGCCTCCTGCGTAGCGCCGGCCGAGGGAGATCGATACCTCGTAGACACCGGGAGCGAGCGTGTCGGGTAGCGTTGCTTCGATCGCTCCATCCGCGCGGAGCACCGGGTTCGCGATCTCCACCGGACCGATCCGCAGCGACAGCGGCTCCGAGGTGGCGTCCTTGTCGTCCACGTCCGTGACCACGCCGGGCCTGAATCCGTTGCCGCGCAACAGCAGCGGAGTACAGACACCTGCGATGGCGACGGAGGGCTCGACCTTGTCGAGCGAAAGCTGATCCTTGGATCGGAGGTGGCCACACACGCAGCCACCAAGGGCGACGCCGGCGATCATCGCCGGGCGCAGACGGCGTGCGATGGCTTTTGCGGGTCCCCCCACTCTTGTAAAAGTACCAGTGGGGTGGACGCAACTCATCCCCACCCCGGAGCACTCCCGAGGTGCGCATCCGCCTCCTTCCTACATCATGGAACCGCTGGCAGCCGGAGGCGGAAGCGGGCGCCCGGAGCGTTCTCCAGCAGATCCAGCGTGCCGCCGGCCTCCTCGGCCAGTGAACGGCTGATGTGGAGGCCGAGGCCGGTGCCGGCTGCGCGTCCGGTAGTGAACGGACTGAAGAGACGAGGGCGCAGATCGTCTCGCACCCCGGGGCCGTCGTCTTCGACGATAACTTCCATTGCTCCCGCGAGCGGCGCGGTGGATACGCGGATGCGGCCGCGCTTTCCGGCTATCGCCTCGAGCGCATTGCGCAGCAGGTTGACCAGGATCTGCTCCAGCGCGACTTGGTCGAGGCGGACTCCCGTGACCTCCGGCGCGAGATCGCGCTCCAGTACTGCACCTTGGCTCGCGGCATCGCGCTCGAGAAGCGACCAGGCTGCTTCGATCGCCTGATTGACGTCACCGCGAGATCCTCGCAGCGGCGGTCCCTTCTGCCGGGCCCGCTCGACCAGGAGCTGGATGCGCTGCACCTGTTGGACGATGGCCGCCGCGCGGGCCCGCACGGCGGGATCGTCGCCGTGCGATTCGAGCAGGAGCTCCGCGCTGGTCCGGATGCCCGTCAACGGCTGCCGCAGCTCGTGCGCCAGCTCGGCCAGCGTCAGCGTGGGATCCTTCTTCTCGGCCTTGCCCATCCAGTCTCCTCAGCGACCGATATCGAGCCACCACGCTTCGTATCCTGCAAACAGCGAATGTCCCTCGATCTCGCCGCGGATCGGCCCCTCCACGAGCTTCGCCGTTCCCACGCTTCCGCCCACCGCGATGCGGCCGCGGCCGATCGAAACATCGGCCATAGCGCGGAGGCGCGCACCGGGCCGTATGCTGACGAGCCGCTCAGTGCCGCTCGCCTGGCTCGACGCCGAGCTCCAGGCGAAGACGGCGATCGGGCCCGCTTCCAGCGAGATGCCAAATCGACCTGCGAAGGGCAGGCGCGCACGCGCGAGGAGCGGCATCGAGAGCGCGAAGAGGTGCCTCGAGACCGGTTGCTGCGAGCCGCCGACCACGGCGGGGATCTCGTCGCGCCAGGAGAGCGCGTCGGCTCCCAGCAGCAAGGCGCCTTCGATGGGACCGAATTGCCGCCGCATGCCGATGCCGGCCCCGAATCGTGGCGCTCGAAGCGCACCGCCGTTCGACATGCCGCCGCCTTGTCCCCAGGCGAAGAGCAGCCACGCTTCGCGCGGCGGCTCGAACCGGATCACGGTGCGGGCCAGCTCCCGGTTTCCGGCAGCCACCCAGGTCTCTGCAGCGCGAGCGTCCGGGGCGGCCTCCAGATCCGCCTCGGCGATTCCGGATGCCGATGACCTGATGGATTCCACGGTCGCGCCTTCCGCGCCGAAGGCGAAATCGGAGGGCCGGAGCGCGTTGCCGAACCGATCCCGTACGAGCGCGCGGACGCGGGCCGTACGCCCGGAGGGCTGCGCGGTCAGCTCGGCGCTGGCGGCCTCACCCGGGCGCAGATCGATGCGGACTACGGCGCGAGCCGCATCGCTCGACCGTACGACGAGCTCGAGTGTTGCGTCCGGGGGTAGCCGCCCCGGTACCGCGCAGGTGATGGAAGCGGTCGTGCCTTCCCACGATATCCGCGCGGGAGCTCCGCCGAGGGAAGCGTCTAGCGCAACGCCGGAGAGCGCGTTGCCCATCGCGTCGCTGACCGCGGCGCGGACCGCCAGCTCGCCTCCCGCACGGACGGGAGATCCGGGCAGCTGGAGCGAGACTTGCGCTGCCGGTCCCGGCAACACCTCCACGCCCAGCTCGATCTGCCCCGCGGACGGATCGCCTTCGACGTCGAGGGTGATGCGGTCGTGACCGGGTTGGCGGGGAGCGCGGTAGCTTGCCAGCCAGAGCCCGGCGCCGCTCGGCGCGGGCTTTTCCAGGGATCCGCGGCCGGCGGTTGCGCGCACTGCCGCGCTTCGGGCCGGAGAACCATCGGGTGCGGCAAGCGCAACCGCGACCCGCAGCGCTCCACCCACCACCACTCGTGCGTCCGCCGCGACCGCTGCGATCCGCGGCAGCGAGGGAGTCTCCAGGTCGATGGGTTTCTCTCGTGCATTGCCCAACTGGTCGACGGCGCGCACCACGCCGATGCGCGTCCCTGGCGGCACGAGCACCGACAAGCTCGCCTTTCCTTCCGGCGCTTGCACTGGACCGAAGACCGCGCCTGCGACGCGGACCGACAGCGACGAGCGGCGCTTCGACTGCAACCGCAATCGGGTTCGACCGGGGACGGGCAGGAAGGCAGCACCCGCGCCATCGGCGTCCAACAGCGCAATGGCGATGGCGCGAGGCGCTCGTCCCGGTGGCAGCGCGAGCCGCAAAAGGCTGTCCGATACTTGCCGGATCTCGCCGGCGCTCGCCGCCGCATGCACGGACCCTGGCGCGACGTTGCTGCCATCCGGCTGCAGCCGGAAAGGCCGCAGCGCGACTTGATCTATCGCTGCCGGGAGCAGGGCAGCGTACAGTCCCGGACCGGGAGGCTCGACGCGCAGCGAAAATGCTGCCTCGCCTCCGCGACGGCGCGCGACGCAGGCGAGCTGCTTGGTGGTCGCCGTCGCGGGTGGGAGGATTCGGGGCGGGACCGTCTCAGTGGCAGACAGGGCGGACGCACCCTCGCAAGAGATCGATCCGACATCTGAAAAGCGCGGGTCTTCCGCCTCGAGTGGACCCGGCCCGATCATCTCGATGGGCGTGGCGGTGCGGCCGTCACCTCGGACGGCCGCCGGCAGCG
>VBKQ01000442.1 GCA_005879505.1 Deltaproteobacteria bacterium | reverse complement strand
TAGACCGGCGCGCCGTAGGTCTCGGCGACGGCGAAGATCCGCACCAGGTCCGCGGGCCGGCGCGCGAAGACCTCGCGATCGTGCACGGTGACGCGGCCCTGCCAGAGCTGGAACGCGTTGTCGATCGGCTTGGGCGGCGCGGGCGGGCGCCGTCCGAAGACCCCCGTGGGGCGCGGCGCGTCCTCGACGGCGCAGCGGTCGATGAGCGCGTCGGAAGCGCGGGCGATCTCCTGCAGCGCGATGTACGTCTCGCGCATGAGCTGCTCGATGCCCAGCTCGGTGGGCGAGTCGCGATATCCCAGCGCGGTGGCGGCGCGCCGCTGGTTGTCGAAGGTGAGGCGGTCGTCCCGGCGGCCCGTCGCGTAATGCAGCTCGTTGCGCAGGCGCCAGAGTAGATCGCGCGCCGCGCGCGCCGCCGTCACCTCGCGGTGAGGCAAGAGCCCCCGCTCGCCGGCCTCCCCGAGCCCGGCGAGCTTGTGCCGCACGCGAGCGATCCAGAGGGCCGCCTGCAGGTCGCGCAAACCTCCCTTGCCCTGCTTCAAGTGCGGCTCGAGCAGCCAGACCGATCCGCCATAGCGGCGGCGGCGCTCGTTGAACTCCTCCAGCTTGTCGGCGATGAACTCCTCCACCCGCCGCTGCTCCAGCTCGGTGACGGTGGCGCGCTCGAGCCCCTTGAAGAGCTGCGCATCGCCCGCGACCAGACGGCCGTCGAGCAGCGCGGTGCGGATGGTGTGGTCCTCGCGCGCGAGCTCGACGCACTGGTCGAGCGTGCGCGCGGCGTACCCGGCTTCGAGACCGGCGTCCCAGAGTGCGCGATGCAGGTGCTCGGCGACGAGGTTCGCGCGCGCACGCCCCGGCTCCCGTTCGCGGGGCAAGAGGGCGAGGAGATCGATGTCCGAGCGCGGCGCCAACTCGCGCCGGCCGTACCCGCCGGTCGCTACCAGCGAGAGCGGAATGCCCTCGGAACCGGGAAACTGCGCGACGATCGCTACGAACAGCTCGGTGACGACCTCATCGGTGAGCGCGGAGATGGCGCGTACGACCTCTTGCCCGCCGGCCCCGCCGCGGTGCCGCGCCAGGATCTGGTCGCGGCCTTCCGCCAGCCGCGTCTTTGCCCGCGCCACCGCCGCGTCGTTCACCATGTCCCGCAACATAACAAGACCGCACTGCGAGCGAGCTTCAGAGCGCGCAGAGCTACGTTTTTGGAGCGGGCGTCCGAGGCGGAGGATCTCCCTGTGGTGACGGCCTTGGCGGGGGCTCCTCCCGCCGCGGTTCGCGGGACGGTGGGTCCCTGCGCTTTGGTTCTCGCGGTTTCGGGTCCTTCGCAGGTGTCGGTTTTGGATCGATTTCCGGCATTTTGGTGGCTCCGACCACAACCCAAGAAACTTGGTGCGCCCTGCGGTCGATCTGAAGACTCAAGGGGCGCGGGCGAGGCGGCGGCGGGAGTCGACGAAGTCCTTCACTCCCCGGGCGATGGCCTCGGCCGTGCCGTCCTGGAAGCGCGCGCTCCTCAGACGAGCTTCCTCCGCCGGATTGGAGATGAATCCGGTCTCCACCAGGATGGACGGCATCCTGGTCCCCAGCAGGACGTAGAACAGCGCCTGCTTCACGCCGTGATCGCGCACCGGCCCGACGCGGCTGCGCAGCGTCCTTACCAGGGATGATTGCACCGCTTGCGCCAGATCGCGCGCGTCGGTCGCGTTCGCCCTGGTGGCGAGATCGGCGAGGATCAACCGCAAGTCGCTGACGGTGCGCTCCGCCTCCGCGTTCTCGAACGCTGCGAGCCGCGCGGCGTACCGGTCGCTGGCGACGTTCAGGGTCCAGGTCTCGACGCCCGCGAGCTTGCGGCGCCGCGCCGCGTTGCAATGGATGGAGACGAACAAGTCCGCATGGGCCTCGTTGGCGATGCGCGTCCGCTCGTCCAGCGACACGAAGACGTCGCTCTTGCGCGTCATCACCACCTGGAACCCGAGCGCCGTCAGGCGCGGGGCGACCTTCTTCGCGATCGCGAGCGCGAGGTCCTTCTCGCGGACGCCGTGCGCTCCGACGGCGCCGGTGTCCCTCCCGCCGTGCCCGGCATCGACCACCACGCGGCGCACCTTGAGACCGAGCTGCGTCGCGATCGAGGTGCCGGAACCGAGAGCGCTCGAACGGATTTCGCGCGCCTTCGCCGCCCGCGCCGGTGCGTCCTCCGTCTCGGTCAGCGCCGCCACCGCGCTCTTCACCGCGCGGACGATCGGAGTGCTGCGCGAGGGCGGGTTTGCCGGCGCTTCCGGCTCCGGAGGCCCTTCATCCTCCTCGTCGCCCTCGTCGGCTGCTCGCGCGCTCGCGCGCGCCTTCGCGTCCTCGACGATCTGCTCGACCGCCTTCGCCGCCTCTGCGTCCACCTCGGGTTCGTCGCCGTCGCCAGCCTCGGCCGGTTTCTCTGGCGCTTGCGGGGCGGGGGCTGACGCCTTGTCCGCAGGCGCGGAGACGGGCTCCTCCGGCGCCGGCCGCGGGGCGGCGGGCCTCGCCTCCTGCGGGTGGCGCTTCGAGATCCGTCGCGCGAGCGCCGCATGCTCCTTTCCTTCGTTGGCGCGTGCCGCGAGGCGGACCGCGGATGCCAGCGCTTCCGCTCCGACCGGTCCGGGATATTCCTCATCGACTCTGCGAAATGCCGCCAAGGCCGCGCGCGCATCGGTGCGCGATCGGGACACCTCCCAGAGGTCCCCGCGAGCGCGCGCCGCCGCCAGGGCGGCTTCGGGCGCCCGCGCGCCATGCGGCGCCAACTTCACCGCGCCATCGAGTGTCCGCAGCACCACTTCCCAGCCGTCCCGATACCGCCTGCGGCGTGGGTCACTCCGAAGCTTCTGAAGCGCCGCCCTGCCCGCCTCCAGCCTGCGCGCCTGCGCTGCTTCCGCAGGAACCGCGCGGGCGGGACCAGGGAGAAGCGCGAGAACGGCGATCGGGAGGAGCCACCGCACGCCCGCACGCTCGCACAGCGGATCGATCCGTCAATTTTTGCTCCCACCCCACCGTACGCTCACCGATACCGGCGCAGATTTGCCGCGGCGAACAGACATCGCGATAGCCGCTCTGCCTCGCGCCATCGCCGCCGGCGCGCCGACTCCCGTGCGACCGACCACAGCAGTACCGCTGCAATGCCGAGGAGCAGCAGCGCGCTCATTGCATCACCACCGCGTCGATCTGCAGATCGAGCTGCCCGCGTACCGAACCGGGCGGCACGGCCTTGAGCTGGCGCCGGCTCCCGCACCGGCAGCGTTTCAACGAAGCGAGGTACGCGGGCCAGGTCGCCTCGCGCACGAACTCGAGGGATCCACCG
>VBKQ01000403.1 GCA_005879505.1 Deltaproteobacteria bacterium | reverse complement strand
CGAACACCTGTGCTCCTGGAAAGGAGTGCGGCCACTACACACAACTCGTCTGGCGCAACAGCCTCCGCGTCGGATGCGCTCACCAGGTCTGCGACACGAACTGGCCGTTCGCGCCGTCCCCGCCCGGCCGTTGGGACTTCTGGGTCTGCGACTACGAGCCGCCGGGCAACTGGGTGGGGCAGAAGCCGTACTGACCGGCGACGTCCGGTTGACCTTCCCTGCAGACTTCTGTCCTATTACCGCCCGCGGAGGTCGCACATGACGCTCTCCCGCCGCGCGGTCCTCGGCGCTGCCGCCTGCTCCAGCCTGCTTCCGCGCCGCCTCTTCTCCGCCACGCCGGCGAGGCTCCGGATCGGCCTGCTCCTGCCGTACTCGGGCACCTACGCCGCGCTCGGCCACAACATCACCGACGCGATGAAGCTCGCCGCCTCCGAGCGCGGCGGCAAGCTCGGCGGCCGCGAGGTGGAATGGGTCGCGGTGGACGACGAATCCGATCCCGCAAAGGCGCCCGCGAACGTGAACAAGCTCATCGCCGGGGAGAAGGTCGACATCCTCACCGGACCGGTCCATTCCGGCGTGGCCATGGCGATGATGCAGATCGTCCGCCAGGAGAACGTGCTCACGGTCGTCACCAACGCCGGGGCCCAGGCCGTCACCGGAACCCTCTGCGCGCCGCACGTGTTCCGCACCTCGTTCTCGAACTGGCAGACCTCGTATCCCTGCGCCGACGTGATGCTCAAGGATGGCCGGAAGAAGGCCGTGCTGATGTTCTGGAACTACAGCTTCGGGCAGGAATCCATGGCCGCCTTCAAGGAAGGCTATGCGAAGGGCGGAGGCACGATCGTGAAAGAGATCGCGGTCCCGTTCCCGAGCACCGAGTTCCAGGCGAATCTGTCGGAGATCGCCTCGCTCAAGCCGGACGCCGTCTTCGTCTTCTTCGCCGGGGCCGGTGCCGCCAAGTTCGTCAAGGACTACGCTGACGCCGGCCTGCGGGACAAAGTTGCGCTGTATGGCTCGGGCTTTCTCACCGAGGGCGTGCTAGCCGCGCAGGGCGCCGCCGCCGAAGGGATCAAGACCACGCTGCATTACGCGGACGCCCTCGACAACCCCGCCAACCGCAAGTTCCGCGAGTCGTTCAAGAAGGCGACCAACCGCGAGGCGGACGTCTATGCCGTGGCCGGATACGATACCGTCCACGTGCTCGCGCAGGCGCTCGAGAAGGTGAGGGGCGACACGGGCGCGCGCGCCGAGCTGATCGCCGCGCTCGAGACCGTGCGCATCGACAGCCCGCGCGGGCGTTTCCGCTTCTCGAAGACGCACAACCCCGTCCAGGACGTTTACCTGAGACAAGTGAAAGGCGGTCGCGAGGTGGTGGTCGGCGTGGCGATGAAGGAGGCCGAGGATCCCGGGGCCGGCTGCAAGATGGGGAAATGAGCCTTTCGCTCTTCGTGCTCCAGATCGTCAACGGCATCGAGTATGGCCTCTTGCTGTTCCTGGTGGCGAGCGGGCTGACGCTGGTGTTCGGCGTCCTCGGCGTGCTGAATTTCGCGCACGGCTCCTTCTACATGCTGGGCGCGTACCTGGCGTGGTGGCTCTCCGAGCGCACCGGCAGCCTGCTGCTCGCGATCCTGCTCGCGATCCCCGCCATGGTCCTGATCGGCGTCGCCGTAGAGCGGCTCGCGATCGCCCGCCTCTACGCGCGCGATCACCTCTCGCAGGTGCTGCTCACCTACGGGTTGGTGCTGCTCTTCAACGAGCTGCAGCGGGCTTTGTGGGGCAACGACGTGCACGGCGTGAGAACGCCCGCTGCGCTCGCCTGGACGATGCCGCTCGGCGAGACGCAGACCTGGCCGGCGTGGCGGGCACTCACCGCCCTGGCCTGCGTCTGCATCGGCGTCGCCATGCGCCAGATCGTCCTCAAGACGCGCTTCGGCATGCGCGTGCGCGCCGGCGCTTCGAATGCCGAGATGGTGGAGGCGCTGGGGATCGACGTCCGCCGCCTGTTCGCGATCGTCTTCAGCGCCGGGACCGCGCTGGCCGGCCTCGCCGGGATGCTGGCGGCCCCGCTCACCACCGTGTACCCGGGGATGGGCGAGAACGTTCTCATCCTTTCGTTCGTGGTCGTGGTGATCGGAGGGATCGGTTCGATCAGGGGCGCCTTTTTCGGTGCGCTGCTGGTCGGCCTCGCCGACACCTTCGGCAAGGTGCTCCTTCCCGGCTTTGCCAGCGCCATCGTGTACGCCGTGATGGCCGCGGTGCTGCTCTGGCGGCCGCGCGGCCTGCTCGGGCCGGCGTTCGAGGGCCGATGAAGCGGCGGCTGATCCTGCTCGCCGCGGCGGCGGCCTTGGGCGCGGTGGCCTTCAGCGGCGATCGCTTCTGGCTGCAGTTCCTGGGAAAAGCGATGATCGGCTCGATCCTCGCCATGAGCCTGGATCTGCTGGTCGGATTCACCGGCCTCGTCAGCCTCGCGCACTCGGCGTTCTTCGGCCTTGCCGCGTACTTGCTCGCAGGGCTCAGCAACCGATTCGACCTGGTGAACCCGATCGTGACGCTTCCCCTCTGCGTGGCCTTCGCGGCCGGCTGCGCGCTCATCATCGGCTGGCTCAGCCTGCGCGCGACCGGCGTGTACTTCATCATGGTGACCCTGGCCTTCACGCAGATGCTCTTCTATCTGTTCAACGATTCGCCGGCGCTGGGCGGCTCCGACGGGCTGTTCGTCAAAGCGCGCCCCATCGAGGGACGCGCTGCGGCGTATGTCGCCATCTGGACGGCCGTGGTGCTCGTCTATCTGCTGCTCTCGCGCATGCTGAGGGCCCCCTACGGGCGGGTGCTGGAAGGGATCCTCGGCAACGAGCAGCGGACGCGGTCCCTCGGGTACCCGACCCGCCGCTACAAGCTGGTCGCGTTCGTGATCGCGGGAGCGCTGGCAGGTCTCGCCGGATACCTGGACGCAACCCTCCACGGGTTCGTCAATCCCGCCCAGCTCGGCTGGCGCCAGTCCGGGCTGATCCTCGTCACCGTCCTGCTCGGCGGCAAGGGCACGCTGTACGGGCCCGCGCTGGGAGCACTGCTGCTCGCGTTCATCGAGCATTACGGGGAGCGTGTGACCGCTCACTGGAATGCGCTGATCGCGGCGCTGGTGATCGCGGTCGTGCTCTTCCTTCCCCGCGGGCTCGCAGGGCTCGTCCCGGGAACGCGCCGTGCCTGAGGTACTGCTGCAGACAGAGGCGCTCACCCGCCGGTTCGGCGCGTTGTCGGCAGTCGACGGGGTGTCGCTCGCCTTCGAGGAAGGCCAGGTCCATGCCCTGATCGGGCCCAACGGGGCGGGGAAATCGACGTTCCTGAACCTGCTCAGCGGCGAGCTGCGCGCGACCGCTGGGCTGATCCGCTTCCGGGGCGCGGATGTGACGCGCACCGCGCCGGATCGGCTCTCGCGCATGGGCCTCGGGCGTACCTACCAGACCGCAAACCTCTTTCCCGAGCTTTCCTGCGCGGACTGCGTCTGGCTCGCCGCGCAGTCGCGATTGCCCTCCTCGATGTCGTTCTTCCGGTCCGCCGAGCGCTACGCGCAAGTCGGCGTGCGCGCCGCGCGTGCGCTCGAGTGGTGCGGGCTGGCGGCGCGCGGTGACGCCATCGCCGGCCGGCTCAGCTACGGTGAGCAGCGGCAGCTGGAGATCGCGATGATGCTCGCGACCGAGCCGTCACTGCTGCTCCTCGACGAACCTCTGGCCGGGCTGGGCCACGACGAGGCGCTGCGGATCGTGGAGCTCTTGCGCAAGGTCGCTCGTGGCCGGACGGTGGTGCTGGTCGAGCACGACATGGATGCCGTGTTCAGCATCTCCGACGCCGTCACCGTCCTCGTCGACGGAAGGGTATTGGCGACGGGGTCGCCGTCGGAGATTCGCGCGAGCGCGGCGGTCCGGGAGGCGTATCTCGGGGAGGAGATCCCGTGAGCGCGCTCCTGGAGGCGACCGATCTGCACACCTTCTACGGCGCGAGCCATGTCCTGCATGGGGTCACCTTCTCCGTCGAGCCCGGCCAGACCGTCACCCTGATGGGCCGCAACGGCATGGGGAAGACCACCACCATCCGCAGCGTGCTCGGTCTGACCCCGCCACGATCGGGAGAAGTGCGCGTCGATGGCAAGCCGGTCACCGGGTGGCCGGCCCACCGGATCGCCGCCGAGGGCATCGCGCTCGTTCCGGAAGGACGCGGCATCTTTCCCACTCTGTCGGTCCGCGAGAACCTCCGCGTCGCGCAGCGGCCGGGGCGCTGGACAGAGGAGCGCGCGCTCGCGCTGTTCCCGCGTCTCCGCGACCGCCTGGCGCACCTGGGCTCCCAGCTGTCCGGAGGCGAGCAGCAGATGCTCTCGATCGCGCGCGCGCTGCTCACCAATCCGCGGCTGATGATCCTGGACGGCGCCACCGAAGGCCTTGCTCCGCTCATCCGCCAGGAGATCTGGGCCGCCGTCCGGCGGCTTCGCGATGAGGGGATCGCGGCCCTGGTCGTCGACAAGGAAGTGAAAAAGCTGCTCGAGCTCGGCGACCGGCACCTCATCCTGCTCAAGGGCCGCGTCGTATTCACGGGCGACACGGCGGCGTTCCGGGCGCGCGCGGAAGAGAACCTGGGTCTGCTGCGGGCTTGAATGGGCTTCGAAGTGCGATGGCGGTCCCCGCATCGAGCACCCCTCGGCATCTTTCCTTCATCGCGGACTGCCGCAATTTCAAACCGGGAATCGCGCGCGCCGGTTCTCGGCCCGCGGGGCTCGATTCCTGCCTCTTGCGCCGCTTCCAGGTTCACGGCAAGTCTGAAGCTCTCGGGGAGGAGGAGGATCGCGGATGGCCCGAACCGATGCGGCCTTGATGCCGGACGTGAGCGAGGCGGAGAGCGCGCGCGGCTACCTCGGCTCGGTGTTCCGGCTGACCGTCGACTTCCTCGAGCAGCGCGGCTGCAAGGCGCAGGTGAAGCAGAAGGTATCGGCGGCGACCGCGCAGCTCATCGACAAGCCGCCGTTCCCGTTCGCCTGGATTCCGGCGACCCCGATGGACGAGGTGGAGTCGGCGCTCTCGCTCGTCGCCGGCCGCGATGCGTGCGTCGATCTCGGCCTGACCGCGGCGCGAAAGCTGGGCGGGTCGCTGATCCAGCCGGTGTTGAAGATGGCCACCGCCCTCTTCGGAAACACGCCGGTGGCCGTCTTCCAGAACCTGGAGCGCTTCTACGCGATGGTGCTGAAGGGCATGAAGTTCGATTACGACGCCGTCGCCCCCCGCGAGGCCGTCATTCGCGTGCGCGCCGAAGGCGGCAAATTCGCTCTACGTCCTGCTCTACTACCTCGGTGGCGCAGCCGGTATCAGTGCAGGCGGGGCGGCATACGCGCGCTGGGGCTGGAATGGGACGGCCGCGGTGGGCGGCCTGGCACTGCTGGTGCCTCTATCGGTCGGGATCGCCGAGGTACTGCACGAACGCCGGCCGCGGCTGGCCTGAGGGCCGGCCGCAACGCACTGCGGCAAAGAAATGTGGCCTGGAAAATTACATGCACCTACTCGGGCGCCTTGATTGCTACTGGCATGCAGGGTTACGTCGCCTGACAGGAGCAACCCATGCGACCCCTGCCCACGGCAGTATCGGCGCTCGCCATCGCCCTGCTCTCGTCCGGCGTCGTTCGCGCCGAACAGTGCCGGCCGATCGATACGACGATCGTGACGTGGTTTACGCCCTGTGCTCCGAATGAGAGCCCGGTCGGGTTCTGCACCCAAGGCGTGATCGCCTCCGGGCTGCTCGCTGGCACCACGCGATTCGGCGTCCAAACAATGACCGGATCCGACTCCGTCACGACGTACAGCGGAATCCTGACCATCACGACAAAATCGGGCAGGCTGCGGCTCAACGATTACGGTATTCTCACCGCGAAGGGGAAATTTTCCGAGCTCGAGCAGGTGGTCAGCGGGACCGGCCGGTTCAAGCACTTGACTGGCATGCTCGTCTCGCAGGGCGTGCAGACGCTGGTTGATGTCAACGGGACGCTGATCCCAGGCTTCCAAGGAACGCTCATAGGCAGCCTCTGCCACTTCAACCAGGGCCATCACGACGAGTAGACTTCCGCGGTGCGATCGCTCCGCGGGAAGACAGCGGTGATCACCGGGGCGGCGAGCGGAATCGGCCGCGCGCTCGCCCAGAGGCTCTCCCGGGAACGGATGCGCCTGGTGCTGGCGGACGTCGACCGCCGCCCGCTGCGGGAGCTTGCAGCGAGCCTGCCCGGCGCCATCGCCGTCCCGACCGACGTCTCGAGGATGCGGGACGTCGAGGCCCTGGCGGCGAAGGCTTACGCGCGGTTCGGACGCGTCCATCTCCTCTGCAACAACGCCGGCATCGCGGAATACGGCGCCGTCTGGGAAGTCCCTTTGCGGCGATGGCAACGCGTCCTCGCCGTGAATCTCTGGGGCGCCGTCCACGGCTGTCTCGCATTCGTGCCGCGCATGATCGCGCAGGCGGATGCGGCGCACGTGGTGAACACTGCCTCGATGGCCGGCTTGGTGACGCCGCCGCTCGCCGGGGCCTACAGCGTCAGCAAGCACGCGGTCGTCGCGCTTTCCGAGGCGCTGGTGCAGGATCTCGCGCTGCGCCGCGCGCGCGTCGGCGTGTCGGTACTCTGTCCGGGCTGGGTCGCGACCGGCCTGGCGCGCTCGGGACGAGGCGCGGCGGACCGCATGATGCGCTCGTTGATGTCGCGGGGCCTGCCTCCCGAAGTGGTCGCCGATCGGACGGTGCGGGCAGTGCGCGCAGGCGAGTTCTACGTGCTCACGCACCCGGAGATGGCGCCCGCTGTGCGGCGACGCGCGGACGAGATCCTCAGCGGGCGCGCTCCGGGGGCGGGAATGCTCAAACTGCCGCGATCGCGGGCAGCGTCACGGTGAAGCGCGTGCCCCGCGGACCGTCCGCGGCAGCCTCGATCTGGCCGCCGTGGCTCTCGACGATGCTCTTGCAGATGCTCAAACCGAGCTCGCGGCCCTTCGCACCCGCGTTGGTCGAGGTGAAGGGCTTGAAGAGCCGCTGCGCCACTCCGGGGTCGAGGCCGGTGCCGTTGTCGGCGACTTCCAGGCGCACGCGGGAGCCCTCATGCGAAGTGCGCACCTCGATGAGTGGCTCGGGAACGCGCTGCACGGCGTCGACGGCGTTCCCCAGCAGGCTGAGCACCACCTGCGTGATCTCGGGGCCGCGGCAGCGGACCAGCGGGACCGCTTCCAGCTTCCGCTCCAGGTGCACGGATTCCCGCAGCCGGTGCGAGAGGAGCTGCACGGCCGCGAGCACCGCCTGGTTGATGTCGAACGGCTCCGGCTCCATGTTCGCGGTGTAGCTCTGGACGCCGCGTGCCAGCGCTTCGAGCTGCGCCCCCGCGGTGCGGACGGCGGCGATGGACTCCTCCACGGACCCCGCCAGGTCCGGAGCGGCACGCAGGGTCGCCTCCTTCAGGCGCTCCACCTCGTCCGGAGCGAACTCCTTCTGGATGGCGCGCGACGCAGCGCGCCCGGCTTCCAGCACACGTCCGACTTCCACCTCAAGCGTCGC
>VBKQ01000402.1 GCA_005879505.1 Deltaproteobacteria bacterium | reverse complement strand
TCCTTCTGGTCGGAGGTCGGGGGTGGCCGACCTTCCGGACCGGGTTGTGAACGCTGCCTCTACTCGCACGTCGAACGAGGGTCGACGAGATCGACAGGCGTGGCGCGTTTTTCCCGCGCCGCCGCCAAGTGCTCGTTTCCTCGGACGAACAGCGGAGCCTACGGATGGAGGTCCCGCAACCAGCCGTACCAGGCGGCCAGCCCCTCGCCGTGCTCGGCGGAGACGTGCAGCACCGGCACTCGCGGATTCACTTCCCTGACAGAGGCGAGAAAGCGAGCCGGATCGAACCGCACGTGCGGGAGCAGGTCGACTTTGTTCAGCAGCACCAGCCGGGCGGCGCGGAACATGTGCGGGTACTTGAGCGGCTTGTCGTCACCCTCCGTCACCGATGCGACCAGCACCTTGGCTCGCTCACCGAGATCGAAGAGCGCGGGGCAGACCAGGTTGCCGACGTTCTCGATGAAGACGACCGAGCCTGGGTTCGGATCGAGCTCGGGCAGCGCGCGCGCCACCATCTCCGCGTCGAGGTGGCAACCGGTGCCGGTGTTGACCTGCACGGCGCGCACGCCGGCCGCGCGGATCCGGTCGGCGTCGCGCTCGGTCGCCTGATCGCCCTCGATCACGGTCGCCGGGAACCCGGACTCACGCAGCGTGCGCTCGAGCAGCGAGGTCTTCCCCGCGCCCGGCGAGCTGACCAGGTTCAGCGCCAGCACGCGGCGGGCGGCCAACCAGCCCCGGTTGCGCTCTGCGATCCGCGAGTTCTTCGCCAGCACGTCTTCTTCCACGCGCACGACGCGGTCGTGATGGTGGTGGTGATCGTGACCCTGATGGTGGTGATGCTCGCCGTGATCGTGCCCGTGGTCCTGCGGCTCGCCGCCGCACCCGCAAGTCGCGCACATGTCAGATGACCTCCAGCTCCTTGATGCGCAGCTCTTCGCCCGAGAGCCATTCCAGATCGTCGCCGCCGCACGCGCAGCGCCCGTAGGGCCGCTCGAGCTCCACCCGCCCGCCGCACTGGCGGCAGCGGGCGACCCCGGGAACCTCGATGATCTGCAGCTCCGCCCCGGCCGCGGGCGTACCCTCGCTGGCGGCGTCGAAACAGAAGCGCAGCGCGTCGGGCAGCACCGCCGCGAGGCGGCCCACCTCGAGCACGATGCGGGAGATGGCCGCGCCGTTGCTGCGCTCGGAGGCGATCTCGATCACCTGTTGCGCGATCCCCAGCTCGTGCATCAGGAGAGCTCCTTCGCCAGCTGTTCCACCAGAGCGCATGCGGCATCCACGGCCGCAGCCACCGCGGGCGAGAGGCCCATCTGCATCTCTTCCGCCGCGCCGGGCTCGCACCCGACGACGCGCAGGATGGGCGGCGTGCCACCGAGCTCGCGCGCCATGGCCAGCACGCGCGCCGGGTGCATCGCATGCGGGTCCAGCACCGGTGGGGCCGCGTCGGCTCCCGGATCGAGCACATACAGGGTGCCCGGATCGCCGCCGCGAGGCAGCGCGTCCACCAGGATCGCCGCGTCCCAGCCGTCGAGGAGCGCGTAGGTGAGATCGAGGCCGCGGATTCCGAAGTCCTTCACCTGCACGCCCTCCGGCAGCGCCCGCTCCGAGAGCCGCCGGGAGACCTCGACGCCGAACCCGTCGTCGCCGAAGAAGATGTTGCCGACCCCCGCGACCAGGATGCGCTTCATGGCAGGGACTCCAGCTCGTCGGCGTGGAAGAAGAAACGGTGGCCGAAGATGCCCAGGTCCTTGCCGGGATCGTCGTCGACGGTGAGCGCGAAGAGCAGGCGGCCGTCCAGGTCCTGCTCGACGCCGGCGATGGTCGCGATCTTCCCCGCGAGCGCGACGTCGAACACGTCCGCGCGCGCCTGCGGCCGGAGCCGGACCCGATCGCCCTGTCGCAGGGGCTGGGCGACGGGACGCAGCTCGCGGATCGCGCCGTGCAGCCGCGACATCTGCTCCGGCGAGAGGCCCTCGGTGCGCTCGATGAGGCCACGCGCGCGGGGGTCGCGCTTGGCCTCGCGCTTCTCCTCCTCGGTGAGCGTGAGGATGCGCAGCGAGAGGATCTCGTCGATCTCCGCGGCGTCGAAGAGGTCGCCCGGACTCTCCGGGGCGATCTGCGGATGGTCGTACAGGATGATCGGCGACGACAGCACCGTGTCGGTCCCGCTCACCAGGACCGGCCACCAACCCTGGTTGTCGCATGCCCGGGCCGCCGCGGACGCATCGGCGGGCGGATCGAGCAGCGAGACGAACTCGCCGCCGCTGACGCCGAAGAGGACGTGCGTGGAGATCATCGCCTGCTCGAGGGCGGCGTCACGCGGCGCGTCAGCGGGCAGGACCGCCTCGTTTCGCGCCTCGACGCGCAGGCGCGCGAGCCCGTCCGCTTCCCACACCTTCTGCGGCCCTACGTCGCGTTCCCGCTCTACCGCCTCGGAACCGCGCACTTCCAACCAGCGCAGCGAAGCCTCGACGCGCGCATCACCGCGCACCAGCACCTCGGTGTGCATCGAGGACCGCTCCCCATTGGCCTCGGCCCAGCCGCGGGGATAGAGCGCGCCGAAGGGCCAGCGCTGGCGGTTCTTCAACGCGGAGCGGCGGTACGGGTACAGGAGATAACCCTCGTACAGGACCGCCGCGGCGACGCGCTCTGCCGCCGCGCGGTTCACGGCGTGCGCTCCAGCAGCGCCTCGATCGCGCGCTCCCACGTCGGCAGCCCGCTTCTCACCTTGTAGCGATAGAGGCGATCGAGCACGTCCCGCTGCAGGGTGAGGAATCCCGCGTTCGGGAAGCAGGCTTCGATCGCCTCGCGCACGACCGCGAGCGGCAGCGAGAAGCGCGCCTCGCTGCTCCAGGGGATCGGCGCCGCCTGCAGAGCTCCGTCCGGGGCGGCGTGGAACACCGTGCCGCTGAAGAGCAGCAGGAGCGGCACCGCCCCCGAGGCGAGCGACTGGAAGTACTTCCCTGAGGCGACGTTGAGGTCCACGGTGCACGGGACCTGGAGCTCGAAGCGCGTCTCGCCGGCGAAGGCCGGTACCGTCGCCCCGAGCTGGGTCCAGAGCAGCGGCTTGAGCGTCGTGGCCCAGCGCGCAGGGGCACCGAACAGATCGGCCAGCCCCTCCTGCTCGCTCTCCTCGTAGGCGCGGCGGGGCGCTTCGATCTGGACCTGGCAGCGCAGCAAGACGGCGTGGATCGGGTCGGCGGCGGCATTCGAGATGTGCAGCCGCAGTGACACCAGGGGCGAGGCCGCGTGCGCCACGGCTTGTGCGCCTTCGACGCGGAAGCGCAGGTCAGGCACGCGCGCCCCCCTTCAGCTCCGAGAAGAATTGCCCGATGCGCTCCCAGACCTCCTCGCCGCCGGAGAACCCGCGCCAGCTGCGCCGGAGGATGCCCACCAGGCGATAGCACTGGTCGACGGAGACGAGATAGTGCTCGCGGGCAGCGCCGACGCGGTTCACCAGGAGCGCCTCTACGTCTGGTTGCAACTCCAGGGCATTGAGGCGCGCGATCTCCGCCCAGGCTTCGAGCGAGACCAGCGACTCCGTCGCGCCCGCCGGTCCGGGGTAGAAGGCCGTCACACGGGAAGCGGTGCGCAAGAAGAAGGCGAGGCCGATGGGGAGTCGCAGCGCATCCCATTGGGCGTCACTGAGCTGGAAGTCTGCGAGCAGCTCGGCGCGCGGCCTGACGCGGAGCAGGCGCGCTCCATCGGGAAACAGCAGCGCGCAGGCCGTGCAGGCGCACTTCATCTCGTGGCGCGCCGGATCGACCACGTGCTCGTGCCGCGGACCCACCGGGGCAGCGCACAGCTCGCAGCGCTCCACCGCAGGCGGCTTCTCTCGCACGAATCGCCGGAGCGCCGAGACGGCGTTCATGCGCCGACCCGCAGCTGCACCACCGGGCCGACGGCCTCGATCTCGACCGCCACTGCGTCCGGCGCTGCGACCCACAATGCGTCGCCCAGGGTCCCCCGCGCATCTTCCGCATGCGCTCCCTGCACGCGCGCGCGCACCACGCCGTTCTCGACCGAGACCAGCTCCGCGTGCACGCCCGCAGCGCCCAGCTCCGCGCGGGCGCGCTCTACGGCGGCGCGGGCGCGCTCTGCGAGGCCGAGGGGATGCAAGTCATGCAGCGCCAGCAGCGCCGATACCAGGCCGTCGTGCACCGCCGCCTCGCGCAGCGGTGCACCGCCCAGCTCGAGGATGCGCGCCAGCCCGTCGCGGTGGAGCGCGAGGGTCGCCTCGACCAGTGCCCGCGCCTTCTCCCGCGGAACCTCAGGCAGCTGCTCCAGCTCTGCGACCAGCGTCTCGATGTCGTTCATTTGACCTGCGCCCCGAACGCAGGCGAGTGCCGGACCACCAGCTCCTTCCCCTCGCCGAGATACATGTGCACGCCGCAAGGCAGGCACGGATCGAAGCTGCGCACCGCGCGCATGATGTCGATGCCCTTGAACTTGCCCGGTCCGTTCTCCTCGAAGATCGGTGTGTTCTTGACCGCGTCCTCGTACGGCCCGAGGGTGCCGAAGTTGTCGCGCGGACTGGCGTTCCAGGGCGTCGGCGGGTACGGATGGTAGTTGGCGATGCGGCCGTTCTTGATCACCACGTGGTGCGAAAGCACGCCCCGCACCGCCTCGTGGAACCCGCAGCCGATGGCGTCCTGCGGCACCTTGAAGTCCGTCCAGGTCGCGGTGTTGCCCTTGTGCAGCTCTGCCATCGCGCGCTCGCAGAAGTAGATCGCGCAGCACGCCGCGTACGCCTGGAAATACGTGCGCGCGCGGTCACGCTCGATGGCGTTGGACCACTTCGGGATCTTCCACTCCAGCTCCACCTCCGGGAGGAGCGCCGTCTTCGGCAGGATCATCTTCACGCTGGTGCCGGTCGCCTTGACGTACCCGATATCCACGAGCCCCGCGAGCGCGGTCGCCCAGAAACGCGCGAGCGGACCGCCGCCGGTGTCGAGGGCCAGGTGCTTGCCGCTCTGCTTGTCGTACCAGCGCGGCGACATCACCCAGGTGTACTTGCCGGTGAAGTCCCGCTTCTGTGGATGCGGGAGCGTGCTCTGGTTCCAGGGATGCCGTGGGTCCACCGGATTCCCCAGAGGATCCTTCTCCACGAACAGGTGGCCGTTCTGCCAGTCGTCGTAATAGGAGCTGCCGAGCAGGATGCGGATCCCGAGGTTGATGTCGACGAGGTCGTTGGTCACCGTCTTGCCGTCGACGACCACGCCGGGGGTCACGAACATGGCGCGCCCCCACTCGTTCATGTTCTGGTACCGGTAATCGCAGACGTCAGGATCCTGGAACGCGCCCCAGCATCCGAGCAGCGTCTGCCGGTATCCGACCTTCTCGTATCCCGGCAAGGCCTCGTAGAAGAAGTCGAAGAGGTCGTCGTGGAGCGGCACCACCTTCTTCATGAACTCCACG
>VBKQ01000102.1 GCA_005879505.1 Deltaproteobacteria bacterium | reverse complement strand
GATCTTGAGATCCACCGCGAGCACGATCACCACGCCGACGAGGAACCCCGCCCAGAGAAACGGGCTGCCGATATTGCGGGCGCCGAGATCGATGGCGTAGTTCACCGGCCGGCTCCCGCGGAGCCTCGCGGCGTGGAGCGGCTCTTCTGCCGGAAGATCAGCCGCACGGGAACGCGCAGCTTGAAACGCTCGCGCAGGCGGTTCACCAGGAACCGGCGGTAGCCGTCGTCGACGGCCCGCGGCCGGTTGCACTGGATGGCGATCGTCACCGGCTGCGTCCCCACCTGGTACGCGTAGCTGAACCGGACGGGAAAGCCGCGAAAGAGAGGCGCCGGGTGCTCCTGCTGCATCGCCTGGATCCACTCGTTCAATTGCGGAGTGGGGATGCGCGTCGACGCTTCGTCGCGGAGCTCGGCGGCGAGCTCGAGGATCCGATGCACGCGGGTCCCTTCCAGCGCGCTGATGAAGAGCAGCGGTGCGAAATCGACGTGCTGCAGGTGCCGCTCTGCTTGCTCGCGCAACCTTTGCGCCTCGCCGTCCTTGTCCTGCACCAGGTCCCACTTGTTCACCGCCAGGATCACGGCGCGCCCGCGCTCCTCCGCCTGCGCGGCGATGCGCGCGTCCTGGTCGACGCCCAGCTGCGTCGCGTCGGTGAGCACCACCACGACGTCGGCGCGCTCCACCGCCCGCAGCGCGCGCTGGGCCGAGGATACCTCGACCTTGTCGACCACCTGGCGCTTCTTGCGCAGCCCCGCGGTATCGGTGAGCAGATAACGGCGGCCCTTCCAGACCAGCTCCTCGTCCACGGCGTCGCGCGTGGTTCCCGGCATCGCGGACGCGACGAAGCGCTCCTCGCCGAGCAGCTTGTTCAGCAGCGTGCTCTTGCCGACGTTGGGGCGGCCCAGCACGGCGAGGTGGATGGACTTGTCCTCTTCAGCGGGCCGCTCGCCCGCTGCTTCGGGAAGCCCGGCCGCCACGGCGTCCAGCAGCTCGTCCACGCCACGGCCATGCTCGGCGCTGAGCGGAAAGACGTCGAATCCGGTCGAATGCAGCTCGCCGAGATCGAGCTGCTCCTCGCGCCGGTTGGAGTCGACCTTGTTCGCCGCGAGGAAGACCGGCTTTCCGCCGCGGCGGAGAAGTTGCGCGAGCTCGCGATCCGCGGCCGACAGCCCCTCCACGGCGTCGACGACCAGGACGATGGCGTCCGCTTCGCGCACCGCCGCGTCGGCCTGCTCGCGGACGGCGCGAACCAGCTGCTCGTCGGTGCGCAGCGTGAACCCCCCGGTGTCGACGACGCGGAACCGTTTGGCTCCCTGCTGCGCTTCCGCGTACTGCCGATCCCGCGTCACGCCGGGCACGTCCTGCACGATGGCGAGGCGCTTCCCCACGATCCGGTTGAACAGGGTTGACTTCCCCACGTTGGGACGTCCGACGAGCGCAACGAGCGGGAGCACTACGCAGACACCACCGTCAGCCGCCGCTTCAGGGCCATCCGCGGAGCGCGATCGACGGTCTCCACCTGCGCGCCGCGAAGTGAAACGAGGGTTGCGCTGTCGACGCGCACCCGCACCAGGTCTCCGGACCCAGCGTCGCCATCGAAGTGAACGGTCCAGTTCTCGCGCGACCGGCCGAACCCCGGCTCCTCGACGAGCACCTCGACGACCGATCCGATGCGCTGGCGGTGGCGCCGCAGCGTCCGTTCCATCTGGAGCCCCTGCACCTCTTCCAGGCGGCGGATGCCCAAGGCGCGCGGGACCTCTCCCCACTCGCGCAGCTTGAGGATGGCGCCGGTGTGCGGCCGCGGGCTGTAGAGGAAGGAAAAGAGGTTGTCGTACGGCGTGCGGCGGAGGAACTCGAGATTCTGGCGATGCTCGTCTTCCGTCTCGCCCGGGAAGCCGCAGATGATGTCGCTGGTGAGGGCGACGTGCTCCGGCAGCGAGGCGATGCGCTCCTCGTACTGGGCGATGGTGTACTTGCGCCGCATCCGCTCGAGCACGGTATCCGCGCCGTGCTGCACCGGAAGATGGAAGTGCGGCATGAGCTGGACCACTTCGGCAAAGCAGCGAACGAGGTCCGCCGACAGGTCCATCGGATGCGAGGTGGTAAACCGGATCCGCATGACCCCCGGGACCGCCGCGACGCGCCGGATGAGGTCCGCGAAGCTGCAGCCACCCGCGTACGCGTTCACGTTCTGGCCGATGAGGGTCACCTCGCGGACGCCCACAACCACGAGCGATGCGACCTCGCGCACGATCTCCGCGTAAGGGCGTGACACTTCTCGTCCCCGTGTGTAAGGGACCACACAGAACGAGCACACGTTGTCGCACCCCTTCATGGCGGTGACGAAAGCGGTGGCCTTGCCGCGGCTGGTCTCCGGATCTGCCTGGGGAAAAAGGTATTGTTCGGTATCGAGGAAATCGGTCTCGACACCCCCGCTCTCGGCCAGCTCCGGAACCTTCTCCAGATGATCGGGGCCGAGGACGAAATCGACGAAGGGTGCCCGCGAGAGCAGGTTGTCCTTCTCTTGCTGCGCGACGCAGCCGGCGACGCCGATCCGCGTTCCTCGCCGGGCCTTCAGCAGCCGATAGCGTCCGAGCGCGGAAAACAGCTTGTCCTCGGCCTTCTCCCGGATGGCGCAGGTGTTCACCAACACCAGATCGGCGGCGTCCGCGGCGGCGCTCGGCCGCCAGCCCGCCCGCGCCAAGGCCTCGCCCATGCGCTGCGAATCGGACTCGTTCATCTGGCAGCCGAACGTGTGGATGAAGTAGCTGCGCGCCACGGGCGAGGGGGTATGTCAGAGCGACCGAACGCCGTCAACGATATCGGTCTTGACTCCGGCCCTCGGTGCGCGGGAGGCTGCCGCGCCATGCGCTCGCTCCTCGCCATGCTCCTCGCTTTCGCGTCCGCTGCCTCGGCGGAGGGACTGGATCGCGACACGCTGCTGACGGACGCCCCCGCGGTGCCCGCAGTCGGAACGGTTCGCGTCACGGGCGCCGGAGTGGCCACGCAGAATACGGACAACGGCGCGACGCCGACCGGCTCATCGAGCTTCACGGGCAGCATCGGTTGGACGCCGATCGCCAACCTCCACGGGGACGTCGGCGCCTACTTCCAGGTCGGCGCCCAGGGCCCCGCGGCGCGCGTCCGCTATCAACTCCTGAACCAGTTTTCCCACGGAGGGCAAGGACGTGGAGGCCAAGGCGTTCGCCGGCTGGCGCTTCAACGAGGCGATCCGCGCGGGCATCGACGGCCGCCTGCAGGCGGAGATCCAGGACGAGGCGCGTCCGTCGACGACACCGACCGGCCGCGACTATGACCTGACCGCCGGACCCGTGGTGTCCTGGATGGTGACCCGCACATTCCAGCTCCAGGCACTGGCCGGCGTGGCGCAGCCGAAGAAGAGCGACAAGACATCGCCGGCCGGTGTGCTCTCGGCGAGCCTCGACTTCTAAGCGCCCGGCGCCATCCCAGCGCCCGGCGCCTTCAGGCGCCGGAACGAGTCTCGCGGCCTACCGGTGCATGGCAATGCGCTAGACTCCATTCGTTGTTCGTCCTCGGCCATGTCGGCATCGGCACGCGCATGCTTCTGGGCCTGCGCGAAAGACTTTCAATCCGCTGGCTCGTCCTCGGCTGCCTGCTTCCGGACTTGATCGACAAGCCGCTCTTCTATGGCCTCCTCTGGACGCGCGGCCATCCGGACGCGCTGATCAGCGGGTCGCGCAGCGTAGGGCATACGGGGCTCTTCGCCCTCGCCTTGCTCGCGCTCGCGTTCGCGCTGCGGCGTCCAGCGCTTTGGGCGGTGATCGCCGGTGTCGCGACCCACCTCGGGCTGGACATCGGCGGCGAGCTGGTCGCCGGCGCCACGAACGATTCCTCCATCTGGATCGCCATCTTCTTCCCCGCACTCGGCTGGCGCTTTCCCCGGGCCCCCTTCCACTCGCTCGTCGAGCACCTGCGCATCACCGCCGAGAACCTGTACGTGATCGCGGGTGAGATCGTCGGTGGCGCGATCCTGCTGCGCGCCTGGTGGCTGCGCCGGAAGGTTCAGTCCTCGTAGCCCGCGCGGCGCAGTCCCTTCGCCGTGCGGGTCCAGCCGGGCTCCACCCGGACATGCAGCTGGAGGAAGACCTTCGTCCCGAGCAGCCGCTCCATCTCGCGCCGCGCCCCCGACCCGATCTCCTTCAGGCGCGCGCCGCCCTTGCCGATCACGATCGCCTTCTGGCTGTTCCGCTCCACGAGCACGCTGGCGGCGATGCGAACCAGGCCACGGGGGCCCCTTTCGCGCTCCGATTCGTCGAACTGCTCGATCAGCACGGCGGTGCTGTAGGGCACCTCCTGCCCGGTATGGCGCAGGAGCTGCTCCCGGATGAGCTCGGAGCAGAGATCGCGCTCTTCCCGATCTGTCCATTGTTCGGGCGGAAACATCGGCGGCGACTCGGGCAGATGCGCGACCAAGGCGTCGACGAACCCTTCGACGTTCTCCCCTTTCAACGCGGAGAGCGGGTACACCTCGGTCCAGGGGTGGAGCTCCTTCCAGCGATCGATGAGGGGAAGCAGCTGGATGCGCGGCACGGCGTCGATCTTGTTGATCACCAGCAGCGTCGGCTTGTGCGCCTGCTTGACCTGATCGAGCGCCTTGCGGGTGGCCGGATCGATGGCCGGCGGTCCGGCCTCGATCAAGAACAGCGCCAGGTCCGCGTCCGCGAGCGTCTGCAGCGCGAGCCGGACCATGCGGGCATTGAGGCCTCCCTTCGCGGCGTGCAGTCCAGGCGTGTCGAGCAGGGCGACCTGGGCGTCCTCCCGGGTGATCACCCCGAGAATGCGGCTGCGCGTCGTCTGCGGCTTGGGGCTGACGATGGCGAGCTTCTGGCCCACGAGCCGGTTGAGCAGCGTGCTCTTGCCGACGTTCGGCCGTCCGACGATGGCGACGAAGCCCGCCCGGTGATGCTGCATCTGCGAACCTGTACAGCCTCACGACGTAGCCGCAAAGCCGCCTTCGGTGGCCGCGACTATGGCACTTTCTCGCTGCGCACGATCTCGACGTGCTCGAGCTTCGTCTGCGCGTTGCCGGCCCGGGCGATCTGCGGGATCAGGTCCTGCCCCTTCACCACCTCGCCGAAGATGGTGTGCTTGTTGTTCAGGTGCGGGGTCGGGACCTCGGTGATGAAGAATTGCGAACCGTTGGTGTTCGGTCCGGCGTTCGCCATCGCCAGAAGCCCCGGGCGATCGAACTTCCTCCCGCTCTGGAACTCGTCCTCGAAACGGTAGCCCGGCCCTCCGGTGCCCGTCCCCAGCGGATCGCCGCCCTGGATCATGATCTGCGGGATGACGCGGTGGAATGCCGTGCCGTCGTACAGCTTCGCCTTGCTCTTCTGTCCGTTGCGAGGATCCACCCACTCCTGCTTTCCGGTGGCGAGGCCGACGAAGTTGGCGACCGTCTTGGGGGCCTCCTTCTCGAAGAGCTTGACGACGATGTTGCCGCGGCTGGTCTGGAAGACGGCGTAGAGGTCGCCGTTACCCTGGGGAATGTTCGCCATCGAGATCACGTCCTTTGCTTCGAGCTCCCGGGCAGCCGCCTTCGGCTGCGGAGGAGCGGCAGTGGCCGCCGGCGCGACGTTGTCCTTGCACGACAGGAGCGCGGCGGCGAGAAAGATCGCAGTGCTCGGGCGCATAGGGGCGCGCAAAATAGCGAAGCCGGGCGGACTCTACAAGCGCCGAGTCGCGGCCGCCGAAGCGGCCCAGCGGCGGGCGCGCTCGAGCAACTCCAGCATCAGCCCGGCCTTCTGCTCGGAGTAGCGCAGCAGCGTGGTGGCGCCCGACGCGATCGCCTCGCGCTTGTGAGCGGCGTATCGCTCGCGCTCGTCGGGGTGCACCCGCAGGTAGTCGCGCAGGAGCAGGGCGTCGCCCCAGAGAGGACCTTCCAGCTCGACGACCTGCGCGTTGAAGGACACCGGGCCGCGCTTGCGGAAGTAGAGCCTTCCCGCGACTCCGGCCTCGCCGCACCCCTCGTAATCGGGGATGCGCAGCGCGGGCGTGAGCTCGCGGACTCCCACGAGCAGGTCGATCACGGGTTTTGCATCGAGATGGGCAACGGCCGTGCTGCCGATGTGCTCCACCTGGACCTCGCCGAGCGCCGTTCGCAGCCGCGCCGCCTCCTCCGCCGCTAGCTCACGCCAGCGCGGGTCGGACGAGACCACGCTGACGGTTTCGTCGAGAAGGGCGCGGTCGAGGACGTCGGGAGCTTCGAGCGCGACGCGCGCGGCGGCCTGCTCCGCCTCCTTCTTGCTCCGCCCCCGCCCGCGCCCGAGCGGCGTGCCGTCGAGCCGCACCTCCACCTCGTAGGAGCGGGCGTGGTCGGGGCCGGCCACCGCCAGCACCTGATAATGCGGCGTGCGCCTGCGGCTCTGGAACAGCTGCTGCAGCTCGGTCTTCGGATCGCGCGCCAGCGCTCCCTGATCGAAGAGCGGCGCCAGGACGCGCTCCACCGTCTCCTGGGTCCGCTCGAGGCCGCAGGAAAGCAGGACCGCCGCGATCACCGCCTCGAGCGCATCTGCCAGACGGGCCGCGTTCTCCCGCCCGCCGCTGCGCTGCTCGCCGCGCCCGAGCAAGAGGAGCTCGCCGAGGCCGAGCTGGCGGGCGACGATGGCCAGCGATTCCTCACGGACCAGCGCGGCCCGCAGCCGCGTCAGCTCGCCCTCCGTCGCCTCGGGAAACCGTTCGTACACGCGGCGCGCGATCAGCATCCCGAGCACGGCGTCGCCGAGGAACTCCAGGCGCTCGTTCGATCGCAGCACCTCGCGCCCGGCGGCGAGCGAACGCTCATGGGCGTAGCTCCCGTGCCGCAGCGCCTCGAGCGCGAGCTCCGGGTCGAGAGCGCCTTCCGGCAGGCCGAGCCGCGCAGTGAGCAGCGCGACCCGCTGCTGATCTCCCAGCTCCGGCACGGCAGAAGACTACAGCCGCGCCGCTTCGTCCGCCACGCTGTACGGGTCGATCTCGCGGCGGGCGATGCGCAGCGCCAGGTCGTCGAGGTGCGCGCCCTCCTGCGCGAGCTTCTGGAGCGCAACGTTCAGCAGGCGATTCCGGAGTACCTCCACCAGCTCGTTCTTCGCCCGTTGGGTCTCGCGCTGGACCAGTCCCGGCCCCGACTTGAGGAACTGGTAGTGCGCCTCGATCGCGCTCCACACCTCGGCCACGCCTTCGTTCCGGGAAGCGACGCACTTGACGATGGCGATCTCGTGGCCCGCCTCCTTGCCGATGGCGTGGCTGAGCTCGAGCATCGAGCGCAGGTCGCGGACGGTGCGGTCGGCGCCTTCGCGGTCGCTCTTGTTGACGGCGAAGAGGTCGGCGACCTCGAGGATACCCGCCTTGATCGCCTGGATGTCGTCCCCGAGGCCAGGGACCACCACCACCACCGTCGTATGCGCGAGGCGGCAGATCTCCACCTCGTCCTGACCCACGCCGACCGTCTCGATCAGGATCACGTCCTTCCCCATCGCGTCGAGCACCCGCGCGCAATCCGAAGTGGCGCGGGACAGGCCGCCCAGCTGGCCGCGGGTCGCCAGCGAGCGGATGAAGACGCCGGGATCGAGCGCGTGGTCCTGCATGCGGATGCGGTCGCCAAGGATCGCTCCTCCGGTGAAGGGGCTGGTGGGATCGACGGCCAGGACGCCGACGGTCCTTCCCTGCGCGCGCAGGTGGGCGATGAGGCGATCGACCAGCGTGCTCTTTCCCGCGCCCGGGTTTCCGGTGATGCCGACGAGCTGCGCCCGTCCAGTCCGGGGCCAGAGCTCGCGCAGGATTGCTTCGGCCTCCGGCTGCGCGTCGTCGATCAGGCGGATCAGCCGCGCCGCCGCGCGGACGTCTCCGGCGAGCACGCGGTCGGCGACAGCGCTCATGCCTTGAGCAGCTCGCGCGCGATCACCAGCCGCTGAATCTCGCTCGTTCCTTCTCCGATCGTGCAGAGCTTGACGTCGCGATAGATGCGCTCCACCAGGAACTCCTTCGTGAATCCGTATCCTCCATGGATCTGCACGCCCTGTGCCGCGGCGCGGCACGCAGCTTCGCTGGCGAACAGCTTCGCTACCGCCGCCTCGCGCGTGTACGGCTTTCCTTCATCGCAGAGAAACGCGGCACGCCAGACGAGCAGACGCGCAGCGTCGAGCTCCGTCGCCATGTCCGCCATCATCCAGCGCAGCGCCTGGAAGTCGGCGATGGGTTTGCCGAATGCCTTGCGGTCCGTGGCGTAGGCGATGCTCTCCTCCAGGGCGCCGCGGCCCAGCCCGACGGCGAGGGCGCCGATGGTGATGCGCCCCTTGTCGAGGATCTTCAGCGTGTCCACGAATCCGCCGCCCACCTCGCCGATGCGGCGCCAGTCCTCGACATACACGTCCTCCATCACCAGCTCGGCGGTATCGCTCGAGCGCATTCCGAGCTTTCCATGCAGGGGCCGCTGCGAGAACCCCTTCATCCCTTTCTCCAGCAGGAATGCGGTCACCCCCTTCTGCCGCTTCCCCGGATCGCTGAGCGCGAGCACGACGAAGACGTCGCCGACGGTGCCCTGGGTGATGAACATCTTCGCGCCGTTCAGGACCCAGCCCTTGTCCTTGCGCACCGCCGTGGTGCGCATGCCGGCGGCGTCGGAACCGCTGCCCGGCTCCGTCAATGCCCAGGCGGCGAGCTTGCGGCCCGCGGCGATCTCCGGAATGTAGCGGCGGCGCAGGTCGTCGCTCCCGAAGCGCAACAGGTGCGAAGTGCCGAGGCCGTTGTGGGAAGCGACCGTCAGCGCCAGCGAACCGTCCCAGCGCGCGATCTCCTCCACCACGCAGGCGACGGAGAGCGTGTCGAGCGCCGATCCGCCCAGCTCCTCGGGAACCGTCATCCCCAGGAGCCCGAGCTGGCCGATGTGCTCTACGACTTCCTTCGGAAAACGCTCCTCGCGGTCCCACTCCTGGGCGTGCGGCTTCACCTCCCGCACGCAGAAGTCGCGGACCGTCGCCACCAGCGTGCGCTGGCTCTCGTTCAGCTCGAAGTCCAAAATGGGTCTCCGTCGGTCACTTGAGCACCATCAGCTCGCCCGCGGCCAGCGGAACTGCATTGTCGCCGTCGCCCGCCTGCCGATAAATCCAGACGTCCACTTTATGCTTCCCACTCGACAGCTCGCGCAGCCTCGCCGCATGGCGGCCGCTCAACTGCAGGCTGAGCTGGTCCTCTTCCGGGGGAAGCGCAGGATCGAAGATCACCTGCGCGCGCTTGCGGCCGTCGATCCACAGCTCTTCCCGGATCTGGCCGGTCCTGTTCTCGCCGACAGGGCGGGGAAAGTAGCAGCGCCCGTGGATGGGGTCGGTGGCGGAGAAGACGGCGCTCAGCGCGGTGGGATCGTCAGCGCCGCGTTCCACCTCACGGGTGGAGAAGACGCAATTTCCATAGCCGCCCTTTCTCTGGACCCTCCGCAGGCCGCCGCGCGATATCCAGCCGGTCTCGGGGACGCCGCCGACGCCGGCGGGCCGGCCGCGCAGGTACAGGAAACCCCCGGCTGCGAGCAGCAGCATGGCCGCTGCCGCGCCGGCGGCGACTGCCCCCCACGGCACGGAAGAGGTCTTCGCCGCCGGGCGCGATAGCGTGCGCTGTGGCTGCCCAGACGCGGACAGTGTTCGGGCCCGTCGCGCCGCCGCAGGCAACAGGCGCGTCCTCTTCTCGGAGGGCGCCGCCGTCCCTCCCTCCCGGCCGCCGAGCGGACGCCGCAGCGCATCGATGGCCGCCATCAGCTCGTCGCAGCTCTGATAGCGCTCGGCCGGTTTCTTCGCGCACATCTTTTCGACGATGCCGGCCACCCGCTCGTCGCAGGGAACGAATTGCGCGATCTGCGGCAGCGGCGTCTTCACCTGCATCAGCATCACGTCGACCTTGCTCTTCGCCTCGAAAGGCTTGCGACCGGTCAGCAAGTGGAACGCGGTGATCCCCAGGGAATAGATGTCGCTGCGGGCGTCGATGGCGTAGCCCGTGGCCTGTTCCGGGCTCATGTAGTACGGCGTCCCGAGCACCGCCTCGCCGGTGAGGTCCTTCTTGGCGTCGCGCAGCTTGGCGACGCCGAAGTCGAGGATCTTCACCTCCCCGGCGGCAGACATCATGATGTTTCCCGGCTTGATGTCCCGGTGGACGACGTTGTTCGCGTGCGCCCTGCGCAGCCCGTCCGCGCACTGCCGGACGACGGAGACGACCTGGACGGGGGCGAGGGGACCCTGCTTGACCAGGACATCGAGGGGCTGCCCGTCGAAATACTCCATGACGATGTAGGGATCGACGGTGTCGTCGTCGCTGCCGACGATCTCGTAGATCTGGATGATCGCCGGATGTCCGATCCTGGCGAGCACCTGCGCCTCGCGCCGGAAGCGTTCGACGTATCTTGGATCGCGGTGAGTCAGCACCTTGATGGCGACGTACCGATCGAGCGAGGGATCGAGGGCGCGATAGACGGCACCCATTCCGCCGGAGCCGAGCAGGATCGCGTCCTGGTATCGGCCGAACGAAGCCGTCGCCTGCGACTCCGGCATTCAAGCAGTTATAGCGGAATGCGGCTGGCCGTCCGGTTTTCGCAGCATGTGCGTGGCCGCCCACAGCGCGCAGGCGGCGAGCGCAGCGTAGCGGAACGCGACCATCGGCCAGAACACGGCATGGTCGAACCAGAACGCCTGGGCCCAGACGCGGTCTGCCTGGAGATGGAGACGGGTGAAGCTGATGGCATAGTCCGCGAGGGCAAGCACCGACACCGCGCCGCCCAGCCAGCCGGGAACCGCGGCCAGCGCGAGCAGCGCCACCACCCACAGCCAGTACTGGGGCGAGTAGACCTTGTTGGCGATGAAGAAAAGACAGACGAGCGCGCAGGCGGCACGGAGAAGATCGAGCCGCCGGGTGCGCAGCTCGGCGGCGGCGATGGCCAGCGCCGCCGCGAGCACAGCGACCGCGGAGATGGTATTCGCCGCGGTCACAAACCCACGGCCGTCGGCGCCCAGGAGCAGGTAGAGGGAAGGCTCGATCTCGCGGATGCGGTTGTACTCGAAGAACCAGGTCCAGCGCGGCCACGCCCAGATGGCGAACGGCAGGTTCACGGCCAGGGACACGCCGAGGAAGATCGCGATCAGCTCCAGCGTCCGCTGCCGGGGCCCGCGCAGCGAGAGGAGCAGCACGATTCCAAGCACGAGGATGGGAAAGAACTTCGTCCACACCGCCAGCGAAAGCACGGCGACGGCGATGCGCTCGCGCCCGGCGGCCCAGAGCCAGAGGCCGGCCGCGAGTGGCAGGATGCCGAACAGATCCCAATTCAAGGCGCCATAGACCAGCAGCGCGGGCGAAGCGGCCCAGGTCCAGGGCTGGGTTCCGGGCAGCGCGCAGATGAACCAGAGCGAGAGGAGCGCGCAGGCGGCGAGGAGCGCGAAGGTGAGCGCGAAATAACCGCCGCGATCCGGCGCGAGCACGCTGGGGAACCACATGCCGATGCCGAGCAGCACGGGGTACTCCACCTTGTCCTCGACGTATGGGAGAGGGTGCCGCCCGGCTCCGCGGTCCTCGTGCAGGGCGAGGATGTCCGAGTACGCCAGCGCGGCGAACGACCAGAGGCGATAGCCCCAGGGAGAGGGATGGCGGGTGCCTTCGGCAGTGCGGACATATGCCGCGACGAGTATCGCGGCGCATATGGCGGCGGGTGCCGCGAACCTCCGCAGGGTGGCGGTCCGATCGAGCGGCTTCACACCGGCGTGACGCTGCGCCGCTTCGGCGTCGAAGGGCGATCGCGCTGGGCGGCGGCGGCGAAGCGCTTGACGATCTCCTCTCTCAGGCGATCGCCCGGCACGATCGCGTCCACCACCTGCTCGGCGGCGAGCCTGTAGATGTCGATGTCCGCCTTGTACTCGTCGCGGAGTTGCTGCACGTACGCCACTCGCTCGCTCTCGGGCTTCTCCTGGATCTTGTTGAAGTAGACGGCGTTCACCGCGGCTTCCGGCCCCATCACGGCGATCATCGCCTGCGGCAGCGCGATGGTCGCGTCCGGCTCGAAGGCAGGACCGCCGAACGCGTACAGGCCGGCACCGTATGCCTTGCGGACGATCACGCAGAGCTTGGGCACCGTCGCCTCGGATACCGCCATGATCATCTTGGCGCCGTGGCGGATGATCCCTTCGCGTTCCACCTTGGTGCCGATCATGAACCCAGGGACGTCGGCGAGATAGAGGATCGGGATCCCGAATGCGTCGCAGAGCCAGATGAAGCGCGCTGCCTTGTCGGCGCTATCGACGAAGAGCACGCCGCCCTTGTGCTTGGGTTGGCTCGCGACGATCCCCACCGGTTTCCCCTCGAGGCGTGCGAACGCGGTGATCACCTCGGGCGCGAAGAGCTTCTTCAGCTCGAACAGGGAGTCCGCGTCGACCAGCTCGCGGATCAGCGCGAACATGTCGAAGAACTTGTTCTGGTCGGCGGGGATGATCTCCTCGATCCGCTTGCCGGACGCGGCGGGTGGAACGGCCTTCTGCAGCGGAAGGGATCCTGAGAAGCTCTCCGGGAAGTACGAGAGATAGGCCTTGGCCGCCGCGATGGCTTCCTGCTCGGTCTTGACCAGCACGTCGCCGCAGCCCGAGACCGAGCAGTGCATCCGCGCGCCGCCCAGCTCTTCCAGCGTGACCTTCTCGCCGATCACCATCTCCGCCATCCGCGGCGAGCCGAGGTACATGGAGGCGTTTCCTTCGACCATCACCACGATGTCGCAGAACGCCGGGATGTACGCGCCGCCGGCCGCGCTGGGGCCGAAGAGCAGGCAGACTTGCGGGACCAGACCGCTCATCTGGCACTGCATGTAGAAGATCCGTCCGGCGCCGCGGCGCCCGGGGAACATCTCGATCTGGTCGGTGATGCGTGCGCCCGCCGAGTCCACCAGGTAGAGCATGGGACAGCGCGTCTTCAGCGCCTGCTCCTGGATGCGGATGATCTTCTCCACCGTACGGCGGCCCCAGGACCCGGCCTTCACCGTGGAGTCGTTGGCCATGACGGCCACCAGGCGGCCGGCGACCTTTCCCAGGCCGGTGATCACGCCGTCCGCCGGGAGCTCGGGATCGAGCGCGTTGGCGAACGCGCCGTCCTCGACGAAGCTGTCCGGATCGAGCAGGAAACGGACGCGCTCGCGGGCGAACAACTTCCCGCTCTCCGCGTTCTTCTGGTGATACTTGGGCGCCCCGCCCTTCGCGATCCGCGCCAGCTCCGCCCTCACCTTGTCGTCGAATGGCATGGCCGGCGGCGCTTGTAGCAGGAAGCACTCGAGGTGTCAGGGGCCCGGAAAGGACGCCGGCACGGGGATCGCCTCGCCGTCATGACGCGGGTCGCTGGCGCCGAACTTCACGCCCGTCTTGCGGTCGAACAGCACCGCTTGCCCGTATCCGAAGAACGGCGTGCGCAGCGGCCGCACCTCGAGGTGATGGCCGAGCGCAGTCAGCTCGTCGCGCGCCTGCTGCGGAACCGAAGCCTCGATCTCCACGTCGCAGCCCTCGAACGTCGCCTTGGTGAACCGCCCCGCCTCCAGCGCCTGCTGGATGGTCATCCCGAAGTCCACCACGTTGGCCACGAACTGGGCGTGGGCCTGGGCCTGGTTCCAGCCGCCCATGATTCCGAACCCGATGCGGACGTCGCCCTTCTGCATGAATGCCGGAATGATGGTGTGCAGCGGCCGCTTGCGCCCGGCGATGGTGTTGGGCTGCCCGGGCTGCAGCGTGAAGAGGGTTCCCCGGTTCTGCAGCATGAACCCGCCGCCCTTGGGCACCAGGCCGGATCCGAAGCCCGCGTAGTTGCTCTGGATGAGCGAGACGATGTTCCCCTCGCCGTCCACCACGGTGAGGTAGATCGTGTCGCTGCCGCTCGATGCAGTCACCCCGGGGAGCTGCGAGGGCTCGACGTGGCAGGCGGCCTTCTTCGGGTCGATCTGCCGCGCGCGGCGCGCTGAGTTCTCCTTCGCCAGCAGCTGCTGGACGGGGATGCGGGTGAAGCGCGGGTCGCCGATGTACTTGAGAAGGTCGGCGTAGGCGAGCTTCTTCGCCTCGATCATCGTGTGCAGGGTGCGCGTCGAATGGAATCCCCAGTCGGCCAACGGGAACTCCTCGAGGATGCCGAGCATCTGGAGCGCGGCGATGCCCTGGCTGTTGGGCGGCAGCTCGCTCACCTTCCAACCGCGGTAGGTCGTCTCGATCGGCTCCACCCATTCCGGCTGGAACTCGGCGAGATCCTCGAGCGTCATCACGCCCCCGCGCTCGCGGATGAGGTCGACGATGGCCTGAGCGGTGGCCCCCTTGTAGAACCCGTCGCGGCCGTTTTCGGCGACGCGGCGGAGCGAGCGCGCCAGGGCCGGGTTCCTGAAGGGCTCGCCCGGACGGGGCGATCGTCCTTCGATCAGGAAGGTGGCGCGCGACTCCGGATCGGCGCCGAGCATCTCCACCGAACGGGACCAGAGGCCCGCGGTGACCTCCATCACGGGAAAACCGTGCTCCGCGTACCAGATGGCCGGGGCGAGATCGGTCGCGAGCGGAAGCTTGCCGAACCGTTTGTGCAGCGCCGCCCAGCCGGCGACAGCTCCCGGGACCGTGACGCTGTAGACTCCGCGATAGGGAAGCTCGCCCTGCACGCCTTTGCCGTGGAGGAAATCGAGAGTCATTCCCGCGGGCGACCACCCGCTCGCGTTCACGCCGTACAGCTTGTCCTCCTTCGCCAGGTACACGATGGCGAAGAGGTCGCCGCCGATGCCGTTCGAGGTCGGCTCCATCACGCCTTGGGTCGAGTTCGCTGCGATGGCGGCGTCCACGGCGTTCCCGCCGCGCTGGAGGATCTGGACCGCCGCCTGGGCGGCGAGGGGCTGGCTGGACGCCGCGACGCCGTGTTGCGACGCGGTGACGGACCGGCCGGGCACGGGCAACGTCGCTGCTACCATGAGGGCCAGGGTCATCATGGCAGACTTCTATCACTCGCCTGAAGCTGCGGTACTGTACGGCCGATGCCCAAGGGGAAGCCGCGTGAACAGGGCGACACCGCGGTCGTCACGGAGAAGAAGAGCAAGACCCAGAAGCCGAAGCTTTGGAAGGTCATCCTTCACAACGACGACTTCACCACCATGGAGTTCGTGATCCACGTCCTGGAGGTGGTCTTCAACAAGGAGCCCGCGGTGGCGCACGATCTGATGCTCCAGGTCCATACTCGTGGCATGTGCGTCGCCGGCGTTTACACTTACGAGATCGCCGAGACGAAGGTGGCGACGGTGGAACAGATGGCGAGGGCTGCGGAGTTTCCCTTTTTGAGCACGATGGAACCGGAATGAGCTTGTCGATCACCAAGGAGCTGGAATCCTCCCTGCGGCTGGCCTTCGCGGAGGCGAAGGCGCGGCGGCACGAGCACGTGACGTTGGAGCACCTCCTCTATGCGCTGTTGCGCGACCCGGTGGCGACCCGCATCCTGCGCGCCTGCGGGGCCCGCCTTCAGGAATTGAAGCGCGAGCTGGAGCAGCACCTGCTGGAAAGCCAGCCGCAGCTGCCGGACGGATTCGATCGCGACCCGGAACAGACCCGCGCCTTCCAGCGCGTGCTGGAGCGGGCGGCGATGCAGGTGCAGTCGAGCGGGAAGGAGACCATCGACGCCGGCTCGGTCCTGGTGGCGCTCTTCCGGGAACGCGATTCGCACGCTCTCTACCTGCTGGAAAAGCAGGGCGTCACCCGCCTGGACCTGCTCCGGTTCATCTCCCACGGGGCGCTCAAGGTCCGCGACGACAGTGGCCTGCGCCCGCATGTCGGAAACGACGACGAGCTGCACGCGCAGCCGCAAGGGGACGACGAGGACGGCGGCCTGGCCGACGACCCGCTCGCCGCCTACTGCGTCGACCTGATCCAGCGCGCCGCCCAGGGCCGCATCGATCCGCTGGTCGGACGCAAGAACGAGCTGGAGCGGACCATGCAGGTGCTCTGCCGGCGCCGCAAGAACAATCCCATCTACGTCGGCGAGGCCGGCGTGGGCAAGACGGCGCTGGCCGAGGGTCTCGCGGTGGCCATCCACGAGCAGAAGGTGCCGGAGATCCTCAAGGCGGCCCCACTCTACGCCCTCGATCTCGGCGCCTTGCTCGCAGGGACGAAGTTCCGCGGCCAGTTCGAGGAGAGACTGAAGGCCGTGGTGAGGGCGCTGTCGGAAAAGCCCGGCGCCATCCTCTTCATCGACGAGATCCACATGCTGGTGGGCGCCGGCGCGACCAGCGGCGGCTCGATGGACGCATCCAACCTCCTCAAGCCGGCGCTGGCCAACGGCGAGCTGCGCTGCATCGGCAGCACGACGTTCAACGACTTCAAGGCGAGCTTCGATCGCGACAAAGCGCTCGCCCGGCGTTTCCAGAAGATCGAGGTGCTGGAGCCGAGCCGGGACGAGGCCGTGCAGATCCTCCAGGGCCTGAAGAGCCGGTACGAGGAGCACCACGGCGTCACCTACAGCGAGCCGGCGCTGGAGGCCGCCGTCGACCTCTCCACCAAACACCTGGTCGATCGGCACCTGCCGGACAAGGCCATCGACGTGATCGACGAGGCGGGTGCGCTGCAGCGCATGAAACCGGAGAACGAGCGGGTCCCGGTGATCGGGGTGCCGGAGATCGAGCAGGTGGTGGCGAAGATCGCGCGCATCCCCCCGCGCAGCGTCTCCAGCGACGACAAGACCGCGCTGAAGAACCTCGCTCCCGAGCTGAAGCAGGTGGTGTACGGCCAGGACGCCGCCATCGAGGCGCTGGCGAGCGCGATCCTGCTCTCGCGGTCGGGTCTCGGGTCACCCACCAAGCCCATCGGCAGCTTCCTCTTTTCCGGTCCGACGGGTGTGGGAAAGACCGAGCTGGCGAAGCAGCTGGGGCGGATCATGGGCGTCCCCCTCATCCGCTTCGACATGTCGGAGTACATGGAGAAGCACACGGTAAGCCGGCTCATCGGCGCGCCTCCCGGTTACGTGGGCTTCGATCAGGGTGGCCTGCTCACCGACGCGATCCGCAAGCAACCGCACGCGGTGCTGCTGCTCGACGAGATCGAGAAAGCGCACCCGGACGTGTTCGACATCCTCCTCCAGGTGATGGATCACGCCACGCTCACCGACAACAACGGCCGACAGAGCGACTTCCGGCACGTGGTGCTGATCTTCACCACCAACGCGGGCGCGCGCGACATGAACGCGGCGCGGGTCGGGTTCGGCGCTGGAGTGCGCAGCTTCATGATCTCGGGCACCAAGGTGGGCGAGAAGATCGCTTCCTTCGACCTGGATTCCGGCGCGGGCGGCGACGCCAAGAAGGCCATCGAGCGCACCTTCAGCCCCGAGTTCCGCAACCGCCTCGATGGCTGGATCGCCTTCTCCAGCCTGCCGATGGAGGTCGTGGAGCGGATCGTCGACAAGCAGATCGACGAGCTGCGCGTGCAGCTGCGGGAGAAGAACGTGGAGCTGCAGCTCCTCCCCGAGGCGCGCCGTTGGCTGGCGGACCGCGGCTTCTCGCCGCAGTTCGGCGCCCGCCCGATGGCGCGGCTGATCCAGACCGCGCTGAAGAAGCCGCTCGCCGAGCGGATCCTGTTCGGAGATCTGGAAAAGGGCGGAAAAGTGATCCTGGGTGTGCAGGAGGACAAGCTGACCATCGGCAAGGAATGAGGGGCCGCGCGCGTTCGCCGGTAGACTGCGCGGATGCGCTCTTGCATCTTCCTGCTGATCGCTTGCGCTTGCGCCACCGCCGCTCCACCCTCGAAGCCCGCCGCTGAAGCGGCCGCGGCTGCCGCGCGGGAGCCAGCCGCGACGCGGATCGTCTCCGTCCTCGAGCTGCGCAACAAGCAGCAGCTGCGGGACGGACCAGGCATCGATGCCGGATATGTCGCCGATCGGCTGCGCGCGGAAGTGCTCGGCGCGGGGATTGACGCGCGCGTCATCAGCCGGGAGAACATGCTGGTGCTGCTGCAGGCGCAGGGGAAGCAGCTGGCCGACTGCGAAGGCGAATGCGAGGTGGAGACCGGCCGGCGCATCGGCGCCGATCTGGTCGTGAGCGGAGAGATCCTGCGCGTCGGTGAGAGCCTCAAAGCCAGCATCCGCCTGCACGAGACCCGCTCGGGAACCCTGGTCGCGGCGGTGACTGCTGCCGGGAGCACTGCCGAAGAGCTGGATTCCCGCCTGGGCAGCGCGGTGCGCCAGCTCGTCGCTCCCCTGCAGCGCCCCGTCGCGGCCTCGCCGGCCAGGAGCAGCGGCAGGGCGGCGGGTTCCTTCGATCCGCGAGCGTTCGCGGCATCGCAGCCCTCGCCGTGGGACTGCGAAAGCGCTGCCCGCCGCCTGCGCGACACGGCGCCCGAGCAGGCCTGGGCGGCGCTGGTCGCGTGCATCGAGCGCCAGGGGTGGCCTCGGGGCGACTTCACTTATCTCGAGCTGATCACCGGGGGCTTCTGGGACCAGGACCTGACCACGCGGCCGGATGCTCCCAAGGTGATCGCCCGGATCATCGCTTCGCGCGGTGGCGACGTCGAAGGGGACATCCCGCTGGTGCAGAAGAGCCGCGTTCCCCTCTTCACGCTCGCCGCCGCCCTGCGTCAGCCCGATGTGTACAAGGGCCGTTGGGTGCTGGTTCGCGGAGCGCTGACCGATATCCGCCAGGAGGCCGGAAGACCCGCCGCGCTGGTGCGCGAGACGTCGCTGCGCGCGACGGCGCGCGAGGTGCAGGTCGGCAACGTCTCCCGCTGGGACCGATCGAGCACCGCCAGCGCCCAGTCGGAGGTCGCGACCACGCGGTACGGCAGCGCGCGCGGCAGCTCGCGCTACGCCTCCAACGGCCGCAGCGAGTTCTCCACGGTCAAGCAGAAGTTCGACAACGAGCGTGTGGAGACCGGACGGCTCGCGCTCGGCAGGCTTGCCCAAGCGGACCCATTCCTCGAGCCGGAGAAGGACTTCCTCTTTCTCGGTCGCTTCGAGGGAACGAGCCCGGGCCGCGATCAGCAGCCCGTGGCGCTGCTCTCCATCGCCGGGTACTTTCAGCCGAACGCGCTCCTCCTGCAGTAACCCTGAGCGGGATCATTTACCCCGCCATTTCGGCGGACGTTTCTCGGCGAAGGCGCTCAAGCCTTCCAGGCGATCCTCGCTGAGCAGCGGCTTCTCGTAATGGTGGCGCTCTCGCTCGAGAGCGGCGTCGACGGGCAGGTCCCACGCCTCGTCCACCGACGCCTTCGCCGCGGAGACGGCGACAGGCGCGTTGGCGGCGATCTCGTTTCCCAGCGCAACCGCGGCGGAGACCGAATCGCCCGCGGCCGAGATCCGGTTGACGAGGCCGATCTGCAGCGCTTCCTGTGCCTCCACCCGGCGCGCGGTGAGGATCAAGTCCTTGGCGCGGCCGACGCCGACCAGGCGCGGGAGCCGGACCGTACCGCCGCCGCCCGGGATCACGCCCACTTTCGTCTCCGTCAGCCCGATCTGGGCCGCCGGATCCATCACGCGCAGGTCGCACACCAGGGCCAGCTCGCACCCGCCGCCGAGCGCGAGACCGTTGATCGCGGCGATCCACGGCTTGGGGCAGCGCTCGATCTCGCGCATGGCGGCGTGCAGCTCGACCAGCCATCGCCGAACGTCGTCTTCCGTCCAGCCGCGCCTCTCTTTGAGATTCGCGCCGGCGCAGAA
>VBKQ01000401.1 GCA_005879505.1 Deltaproteobacteria bacterium | reverse complement strand
CCAGGACCGGGACGGCCTGCGCCATGTGCCATCCGTTCGCGACTGATACCCACCCCTACGAGTTCCCGAAGTTCCAGGAGCAGATCGGGCAGTTCGCCACGCTGCGCGACATGATCAACTGGTGCATCGAGAAGCCCGCCGAGGGCGAGAAGCTCGATCCCGATTCGCCCGCGATGAAGGCGCTCGAGGCGTACATCTACTGGTCGAACCGCGGCTCCAAGTTGGATCCCGGCAGGCACTGAGCGCGATGGCTCCCCAGTCCATCTTCGGTGCGAGCGGGCTGTCGAGGCGAGGCTTTCTCGGGCTCGCCCCGGCAGCCGCCGGCCTCTTCATCGGGGAGGCGCGGGCGGCTTCGCCAGCGAGGAGGCTGCTGGCCGGCGACCCCGCGCTGCTCTCACCGCTCGAGCGCGAGCATCTCCCGTTGGTCCGTCTCCCGGAGAAGACCCGGAACGCGCACAAAGTCCCGATCGTGGTCGAGATGGCGCATCCGATGACGCCCGACCACCACGTGACGAAGGTGGAGGTGGTGAACGAGACAGACCCGATCCCCTCGAAGGGGACGTTCCGCTTCACGCCTGCGAACGGCGCGGTCTACGTCGGCTTCCAGGCTCGCATGGACGATGGGGACTCCGAGGTGACGGTGACGGCGGTCTGCAACCGCCACGGCGCGTGGGCGACCCGGCGGCGCATCAGCATCGGGGAGGACCCTGAAGGCTGCTCCGGCACCGCCCCTCCCCGCGCGCGCACCGCGGGCGACGACATCCATCCGCCCGAAATCCGCATCCCGGAGCTGGTCGAGCGCGGCCGGATCCGCCGTGGCGAGCTGATCCATCCGCAGCTCAAGATCCGGCACCCGAACCGCACCGGTGCGGCCGACTCGCTTCATCTGAACGAGCTCGAGGTGTGGTTCGCCTCGGAGCGCGTGAGCCGATTCGAGCTCACCGAGGCGCTGAGCGATGACCCGTTCATCAGCTTCGCGGTGCTGGCCGCGCACGAAGGACTTCTCGAGATCAGGCTGGTGAACAACCGCGGCCAGCGCTTCGAGGCCGCGCAGGAGATCCGCTTCTCATGACGGTCAGGAGGTTCCGACGATGCGCAAGCTCGCCGTGATCCTGGGAGCGCTGGGGCTGGTCTCCGGCGCCTTCGGGGAAGAGTCCGCTTCCACTACAGGCACTCCACAGGGCGGCGCGGATGCCCGCAAGAACCTCGCCGACTTCTTCCTGCGGACCAAGGGAATGACCCGCGTCGTCTCCGCCTCCGAGGTATCGGAGGCCATCCGGACGGGGAAGAGCAAATACCGGGTGGTCGACGTCCGGCCGGCGGAGGAGTACGAGAAGGGCCACCTGCCCGGGGCGATCAATCTCCCGCTCGACGTGCTCTTCCGCCCGGCGAGCCTGGAGAAGCTGCCCGCCACTGGGGATCCCATCCTGCTCGTCTGCCATTCCGGGCACATGGAGTCGATGGCCCTCGGCGGGCTCGCCGCGCTCGGGTACGAGCCCTATGTCCTGCGCTTCGGGATGATCGGCTGGAACGCCGAGACCAAGGTGAAAGTGGCTGGCTCGCCCGGGCAGTCGCCCGAGGTGGTGCGCGGCCTCGGCGGACCGATCGAGAAGTAGATGGCAGCGAAGGAGCCGCGCGCGATGCCTCCGAATGGCTTCCATTCACCCGCGGTTCACGAGCAAGGCGGCATCGCGCACGGCGCGCTCAACCGACGTGCCCTCCTCCGGATCGTAGTAGGCGCGGATCCGCCCCTCACCGTCCACGAGCACCAGATGCGTTCCGTGGGAGATGCCCTCGGTGCCCGGATGCTCCGCCTCCTTCGCCATGCTGATTCGAAGTCCGCGGGCGACAGCGTCGCGGACGTCGCCGGCCGGTCCGGTGAGAAACGTCCACATCCGCGGGCTGGCGCGGTGCGCGCGCGCGTAGGCGGCGAGCCGGGCGGGATCGTCGAACTCGGGATCCACGCTGATCGACACCAGATGGAAGGCCGGCTCGAGGTTCCGCGTGCGGCCCTGGATCCGCGCCATCTGCCGCGTGATGGCGGTGCAAGCCGTCTCGCAGCGCGTGAAGATGAAGCTCGCCAGCCACACGCGACCTGCGAGCTCCTTCGAACCGAAGCGGCCACCATCCTGCGCCGTGAGCTCGAACGGTGGGACCGTCCCGAGGATCGGCAACCGGGGCGGCAGGGGCGTGAGGAGCGCCCACGAGATCGGCCACGCGGCGATCAAGCCGACGATGACCGCCCAGGTCAGCGGGCGCCCGACCGCGGCGCTGAGCGCAGTCTGGATGCGATCGCGAAACGCGGATGCAGTCGTCATCGCAGCCTTCGGCATCGTCGGCTTCGATCAGATACCGGAAGCCTCGAGGCCGGGGAAGTGCGGGGCGCGCCGCAAGGGACAAGACCGAGCTGGAAGGGAAATCGACGAACCGGAGGTGAGGATTGAGCAGCACCGCCGCTCACGAGCACGGCCACGCCACCGCGGCCTGGCCCCCGGACGCGCAGTACGGCGCCGCGACCCCCGGGAAGATCGGGATGTGGATCTTCCTCATCTCCGATGCCTTCTCGTTCGGCGGGCTGCTCATCGCCGAGGGCATCCTCTATGCCGGCCACCGCCCCTGGCGGCAGCCGGGGGAGCCGGAGCTGGGGATCCCGTTCACCGCCGCGCTCACCTTCATCCTCGTCTGCACGAGCCTCACGAACGTACTCGGCTGGGCGGCCGCCGCCGGCGGGCGGCGGAGACAGGCTGCGGTCCTGCTCGGTCTGACGGCATTCGGCGGCGCCCTCTTCCTCGTCGGGCAGTACCAGGAGTGGTTCGGGATCTGGGCACCCGGGCTGCTGCACGAAGGGCTCGTCTTCGGCCAGTCGCCGAGGGCGAGCACCTTCTTCGTCATCACCGGTTACCACGGCCTCCACGTCCTGATCGGCGTCGCCTACATTCTCGCGATCCTCGCCGGGTACCTGCGCGGCCGGGTCAATGAACGTCAGATCGAGCTCCTCGGCCTGTACTGGTGCTTCGTCGATTTCGTCTGGGTGTTCGTGTTCTCGTTCGTCTACCTCCTCCCTTCGCTGAGCGCCCCATGACCGAAAAGGAGATCCTCCAGCCCAAGGTTTCCTCGGTGACGCACGTCCCGGAGGCGAGGGAACGGACCCCGTACCTCGCTGCGTTCGGCGTGCTGGTGGCGCTGACCCTGGTGGAGATCGGCGTGGTGCGCAGCGGCGGGATCGCTCACCGCGCAGCAGTCGTCGCGCTGATCGGCATCGCCATGGCGAAGGCGGCGCTCATCGCGCTCTTCTACATGCACCTACAAGCTCGCCCTCCTTCTCGCCATCGCAAGCGCCCCGGCCCTCGCGCTCGCCTGCCCGGTGTGCGCGCGGGACGGCACGCCCCATCTCGCGCTGGTGCTCGGGGCCATGATCGCGGTCCCGTACGCGGTTGCCGCCCTGGCCCTCTACGCGATCCGGGGAGGCGGGCGATGACCGCGGCGCCCCTGCCGGAGCGCGGGTACGGACTGCCGCACGACGTCTCGGTGGACGGGTTCCGCGTCGACGAGCTGATCCACTTCACCATGGCCGCGATCACGGTGATCTTCGTGGTGGTGGCGGCGGCGCTGATCTGGTCGTTCGTGAAGCACCGGAGCGGACCCGCGCTCTACTCGCATGGGACCCGCGGCTCGATCGGCGTGGTGGTTGGCGCCGTGGCGCTGGTCCTCTTCGGGGTGGACGGAAACCTCTTCGTCCACACGCTCGGCGACATGCACCAGTACTTCTGGAACTTCAAGCGCGCGGAGGCCGCGGAGGGCGCCGTCCGCATCGAGATCAACGCGCATCAGTGGTCGTGGGACGCCCGCTACCCCGGGGCGGACGGAAGATTCGGAACGCCGGACGACGTCATCACGACCGACGACATCCGGGTCCCGGTCGGAGTGCCCGTGGTGGTCCAGCTTGCCTCCACGGATGTGATCCACTCCATGTTCTTGCCGAATCTGCGCGTGAAGCAGGACGCGGTGCCCGGAACCATCACCCGGCTCACGTTCGAGGCGAAGGTCCCGGGGGAGTACGAGATCGCCTGCGCGCAGCACTGCGGGCCGAACCACTACAAGATGCGCGCCGTCCTCACCGTGCTCGCCGTGGACACCTTCCGCAACTGGCTCGCGGACGCAGCGGAGGACGCGCGGCGCGCGTACGACCCGGAGGACAAGGAGGCCCATTGGGGCTGGGAGTGGAGGAGGTTCGAGCCGTGAGCACCTCTGCACAAGCGCTCGCCGAGGCGGCGCAGCCGATCCACCCGCCGCCGACATCGTTCTGGCGCCAGTACGTCTTCTCCATCGACCACAAGGTGATCGCCAAGCAGTTCCTCTGGGCAGGCCTCCTCTTCCTGCTCGTGGGCGGGACGCTCGCGATGCTCATCCGCTGGCAATGGGCGTATCCCTACCGCCCGGTCCCGGTGATCGGCCAGCTTTTCCTCCGCGAGAACGGCGGGGTGATCGGTCCGGCGACCTACCAGCAGATCTTCACCACCCACGGCCTGATCATGATCTTCTTCGCCGTGACCCCGGTGCTCATCGGCTGCTTCGGCAACTTCCTCATCCCGCTCATGATCGGCGCGCGCGACATGGCATTCCCGAAGCTGAACATGTACTCGTTCTGGACCTTCCTCCTCTCGCAGCTGCTCGTCCTCGGCTCCTTCCTTGCCGATCTCGGCTCCGCAGGCGCGGGCTGGACCACCTATCCGCCCCTCTCCACCAACGTCGGCACGCCCGGTCTCGGTCAGACGCTGGTCGTGGCGGCGATCTTCGTCACCGGCGTCTCCTCGACGATGGGCGCGATCAACTACGTCACCACCGTGATCCGGATGCGCGCGCCCGGGATGGGCTACATGCGGCTCCCGCTCACGATGTGGGGGCTCTGGCTGACCGCCATCCTGAACGCGCTCTTCGTCCCGGTTCTCGGGTCGGCGGCCCTGCTCCTGCTCCTCGACCGGAATTTCGGCACCCAGTTCTTCGTCGCCGGCGCATCGGCAGTGCGCGGAGGCGGCGATCCCATCCTCTTCCAGCATCTCTTCTGGATCTTCGGCCACCCCGAGGTCTACATCCTCATCCTCCCCGCCTGGGGGATCCTCGGCGACGTCATCCCCTTCTTCGCCCGCAAGCCGCACCATTGGTACAAGGGCACGGTCTGGTCGATGGTGATCGTGACCGTCCTCTCCGCGATGGTCTACGGACACCACATGTTCATGACCGGCATGAGCCCGCTGCTCGGCGAAGGCTTCATGCTCTTCACGCTGCTGATCAGCGCGCCCTCGATGGTGGTGGTGCTGAACTGGGTGCTGACGCTCTGGCGCGGGTCGATCCGCTTCGACACTCCCATGCTCTTCGCGCTCGCCACCGTGTTCGTCTTCGGGGTGGGCGGGCTCACCGGGCTGTTCCTCGCCGACATCTCCATGGATCTGTACCTGCACGACACGATGTTCGTGGTCGGGCACTTCCATTTCACCATGGCC